>NZ_JALKFW010000030.1:0-6043 GCF_023243055.1 Frankia sp. AgPm24
CAGCGGCACCGACAGCACGGCGAGCTGCGACTTCACTCGCTTACCCACGGCCAGCCAGGTCCGTTCACCCGCCGCCACCGACCACTCCTCCACCGGCCACCCCGCCCCCCGCGCCACCTGCAACAACGCCACATCCGGATTCACCGCCACCGGATTACCCACCGCCCGCAACAACGGCAGATCCGACTGGCTGTCCGCATACGCCCACGACACCGACAGATCCGCCCCCACCAGCCGCGCGTGATGCGCCACGAACGCCGCCCGCGCATCACCCACCAACGGCGACGACGCCAACCGGCCCGTGCACAACCCGTCCGGCCCCACCTCCAACCGGGCCGCCACCACATCGTCGAACAACGGCGCCAGCGGCGCCGTCACCGCCTCCAACGCCCCCGTCAACAACACCGTCCGATGCCCCGCCGCCCGATGCTCCCGCACCCGACGAATCCCCGCCGGACGCACCCGACGCAACAACACCTCCCCAGCCGCCTGCGCCACCAGCCGCTCCAACTCCAGCGGATCCACCCCCGCGTACCGGGCGTACACCGCCCGCATCAGATGACCCCGATCCCGACGTTCCGCCCGCACATAACCCGGCAACGCCGCCGCCAACCCCGCAAGCTCCCGCACCCGCGCGACCCCACCCAGATCCGACAACCGCATCCACAGATACGACTCCACCACCGACGCCGACGCCACCGCCCCATCCAGATCGAACACCGCCAGCACCCCCTCACCCGCCGGCAGATGCCCCGACAACCGCCGCGGCGACGCCGCCGCCCGCGGCCGACGCAACACCGCCGTCACCGCCGGACAGTGCACCCGACACAGATAGTGCTCCCAGTCGATCGCACACGGATCGAACCCGAACTCCACCTGATCCGAGGCATCCATCGACTCGTGCAACACCCGCGTCGCGTCATCGACATACACCAGCTCCGCCTTCGTGTACGCCCGGTACACATCCGAATAGCGCCGCAGAAACGCCACCCGCGCCTGCGCCCGCTCCAACTGCCCCGCCACCTGACGCACCCGCATCGACGACGTCGGCACCTGCGACAACACCCGACCCGCAGCCCCCACCAGCCGCTCACTACGCCGCAACCGCGACTCCGCCGCCGCCGCCCCCGCGAACGGCCACTGCGGAACCCCGATCGCCCCCCGACCCCGCTGCGGCAACGGATCCGTCAGAAAATACTCCCGCACATGCTCGTACAACTGCTGGAACCGCAACGGATTACGAAAACCCGAACACACCGTGTAATACGCCGGGGAATCCACCGGCGGCACCGCCGCCGCCGCCGCCAACGTCGCGTTCACCACCAGATCAATCGGAATGATGTCCACCACCGCGTCCGGCGACGCCGGGAAGTCCGGCAACTCACCCCGCCCATACGCCAGAATCAGCGGCTCGGCCATCTTGAACCCCTCGATCCACCCGGGGAACGGCCGCCGCAACGCACTCTCGATGATCGACGGACGGATCACCGTCAACGGCAGATCCCCGTGATGCTCCTCCAACCAGCGTTCCCCCAACGCCTTCGTGAACGTGTACGCATCCGTCCACCCCAGCACCTGCGCCCGCTCACCACCCGCCGACACCAACCGGCGCGCCACCCACTCCCGGCGCAACCGCTCCGCCTCACCCGAGACCGTCTGCGCCCCCGCCGCCTCGAACCGCACCCGCCCCGCCCGCCGGAACCGCGCCGAGTTCTCCGGCGACCGCGACGCGTCCTCGATCTGCTCCCGCACCCGGGACGCGAACGCCTGCTCCACCCGCCAGTCCACCTCATGCGGCAGCGGACCCTCCGCGATATGCCCCGAACGCAACCCCGCCACATACGCCGTCGACACATGCACCAGATGCGGACGCGCCCCACCCGCCCGCAACGCCCGCAACAGCTCCTGCAACCCACCCACGTTGATCCGGAACGCGTCATCGATCGGCGGATCGAAGGACACCTCACCCGCGCAGTGCACCACCACGTCGATGTCCGCCGGCAGGTCCGGCACCGACGCCAGATCCCCCTCGATCACCTCCACCCGGCGCGCCACCAGCTCCGCCAGCCCCGCCGCACCCATCTGCTCCCGCAACGCCCGAAACGCCGGCTTACGCAGCATCCGGGTCACCCGCGCCGACCCCGAATGACTACCCCGCGGACGCACCAGCGCCACCACGGACGTCTCCGGAAAATCCGACAGCAACCGCTCCAGCAGCGCCTCGCCCATGAACCCGGTCACCCCGGTCACCAGCACCCGCCGACCCGCGAGCCGCTCGCGCAGCCCCACCATGGACCTCCGCTGCCCCTGGCCCGGACACCCCCACAGGCATCCACGCCGCACCGACCGGACCGGCGGACGCCCATCCGGAAACACACCCGAGCGGACGCGACGAACCCGTCCGTGCGACGCCAGCCCACCCACCCGGCCGACCGGTGCCCCAGTCGCAGTACGCACGGAAACCTACCGTCCACCCCACACCGACGATGCACCCCGCCCACTAACCGGGTGCGCCACCCGCCGCCGCACCCCGCACCACACCACCCACATCCCCACCAGTCACCCCACCGGCGGCCCCACCCGCCTCGGCGCCGACGCCAGCGCCGACCTCGGCCAACGCCGCCGTCAACCGGCCACACGCCGAGGAGATCCCATACCGCGCCCCCAACCGCGCCACCTCCGCCGCGTCCACCGCCGCGGCCGGCAACGCCCACGCCACCGGCCCGATCGGCACATCCCGCACCACCGCCACCACGCCCACCGCCGCCGCCAGATACTCCCGCGCCCCCACCAACCGCCGAAACACCGCACCCGACACACCGTCCACCGACCCGGTCGGCCCCGCCGCCACCACCGCCGCCCGCACCGCCGCCAACGACCCGAACCGGTTCAACAACGCCGACGCCGTCTTCGCCCCGATCCCCGCCACCCCCGGCAACCCGTCACTGGGATCCCCCCGCAACACCGCGAAATCCGCATACACCCGACCCGGAATGTCATACCGCGCCGACACCGACGCCTCATCCACCACCGCGAACCGCTCCACCGCATACCGCACCCGCACCCCGGCCGCGTCATCCACCAACTGGAACAGATCACGGTCCCCGGTCAGCACATCCACCCCACCCGACCCGCGAAACCGCGTCGCGAGCGTCCCGATCACATCATCGGCCTCGAACCCCGCCGCCTGCACCCGCGCGATCCCGAACGCGTCCAACACCGCGTCGATGACCGGAAGCTGCCGCTGCAGGTCCTCCTCCACCTCCTCCACCACCCCACCCGAACCAGCCACACCCGCGTCGCCACCGGCCACCCGATGCGCCTTGTACGACGCCAGCAACGCCACCCGAAACGCCGGCCGCCAGTCCGCGTCGAAACACGCCACCACCGCACCCGGACGCACCTCGAGAATCTGCCTCGCCAGCACATCCAGCAGACCCCGCACCGCGTTCACCGGCATCCCATCCGGCGCCCGCACCGACCGCGGCACCCCGTAGAACGACCGGAAGTACAACGACGGCGTATCCGCCAGCAGCAACCCGCCACCACCACGCCCACTCACCGAACACCACCTCCCGTCCACCACAACCGAACCGTCACCACAGCCGAGCGCACCGACCCACGACACACCAACCGACCGTAGCCACTGTCCCACCGGGACCAGGCAACGGACCAGAAACCCACCCCAACCACCCCACTCACCTGCGTACGCTCCGGATCGTGCTGGAAGATCTCGACCGACGAATCGTGCAGATGCTGTGCCGAGACGGGCGCATGAGTTTCACCGACCTGGGCCGCGCCACCGGCCTGTCGGTCTCCGCCGTCCATCAGCGCGTCCGCCGCCTCGAACAACGCGGAGTCATCACCTCCTACACCGCGCTGGTCGACCACACCCAGATCGGCCTGCCCCTCACCGCCTTCGTCTCGATCACCCCGATCGACCCGAGCCAACCCGACGACGCCGCCGAACGCCTCACCCACATCGTCGAGATCGAGGCCTGCCACAGCGTCGCCGGCGAGGAAAGCTACCTGCTCAAGGTCCGCGTCGCCACCCCCGCCGCCCTCGAAACCCTCCTGCAACGCATCCGCGCCGCCGCCGGCGTGTCCACCCGCACCCTCGTCGTACTCTCCACCCCCTACGAAGGCCGCCCCCCCGCCCTGTAGGACCCCCCAGCCCCCCAGACATCCCCTCGGGCACACTCGCCCCGTGCCCACCACCCCCCACCCCCGCACCGTGCTCTACCTCGGCGGCCACATCCACACCGTCACCCCACCACCCCCCACCGCCACCGCGGCACACCGCGCCGCACCCACCACCGCGGCGCCGGCCACCGCCATGCTCACCACCGGCGACACCATCACCTGGATCGGCACCGACGACCAGGCCCCCACCCGCACCGCCGACACCGTCCTGCACCTCGACGGCGCCCTGATCACCCCCGCCTTCGTCGACGCCCACCTGCACACCACCGCCACCGGCCTCGCCCTCACCGGCCTCGACCTCACCACCAGCCCCACCCGCACCGCCGCCCTCGACGCCCTCGCCACCCACGCCCGCCACCACCGCCACCACACCCTGTTCGGCACCGGCTGGGACGAGACCCGCTGGCCCGAGAACACACCCCCCACCGCGGGCGACCTCGACCGCGCCACCCACGGCGCCCCCGTCTACCTCGCCCGCGTCGACGGCCACACCGCCGTCATCTCCACCGCGCTCGCCGCCACCGCCCACGCCGCCGACCACCCCGGCTGGCACCCCACCGGCCTGGTCACCGGCGACGCCCACCACCACGCCCGACGCACCGCCGACGCCACCCTGACCACCGGCCAACGCCACGCCGCCTGGGACACCGTCCGCACCCGCGCCGCCACCCTCGGCATCGCCGCCCTGCACGAAATGGCCGGCCCCGACGTCTCCAGCGCCGACGACCTCACCGGCCTGCTCACCCACGCCGCCACCACCCCCGGCCCCACCATCCTCGGCTACTGGGCCGGTGACCTGCCCACCGCCGACACCCTCGGCGCCCGCTGGGGCGGCGACACCTTCGTCGACGGCTCCCTGGGCTCCCACACCGCCGCCCTGCACACCCCCTACGCCGACGCCCCCCACCACGGCACCCTGCACCTGGACACCGACACCATCCGCGACATCGCCCTGACCTGCGCCGCCACCGGCCGCCAGACCGGCTTCCACACCATCGGCGACGCCGCCATCACCACCGTCCTCGACGGCCTCGACGCCGCCGCCACCCACCTCGGACCCCACCGACGCCACACCCTCACCACCGCCCGCCACCGCCTCGAACACGCCGAAATGATCACCCCCGCGCACCTACCCCGCATCGCCGCCCTCGGCCTGGTCATCTCCACCCAACCCGCCTTCGACGCCCGCTGGGGCGGCCCCCACAACCTCTACACCACCCGCCTGGGACCCACCCGCGCCGCCACCCTCAACCCCTACGCCACCCTCACCCACGCCGGCATCCCCCTCGCCTTCGGCTCCGACGCCCCCGTCACCCCCCTCGACCCCTGGGGCGCCGTCCACGCCGCCACCACCCACCACACCCCCACCGCCCGCCTGCACCCCCACACCGCCCTGGACGCCGCCACCCGCGGCGGCTGGTACGCCGCCCACGCCGACCACGACGGCCACGGCACCCTCGCCCCCGGCCACCCCGCCACCTACGCCATCTGGACCCACCACCCCACCACCAGCCCACACCCCACCGCCCTGCCCGACCCGACCGCACCCACCCCCACCTGCCGCCGCACCGTCCTGCGCGGCCAGATCCTCCACGACACCCTCACCTGAACCCCGCCAGCCCCACACCCACCCCAGCCGCCGGCCCACAACCCACCCACACGCCACACCCGGCAGCCGCCGTGGCCCACACGCCCGTCATGACCGAAACTGGACCGGTGACAGCGACGCCGGCCCCCCCCCCCCCCCCCCCCCCCCCGGGGGGCGCGCCCCCCCCCCCCCCCCCCCCCCCCCCCCCCCCCCCCCCCCCCCCCCCCCCCCCCCCCCCCCCCCCCCCCCCCC
>NZ_JALKFW010000031.1:0-5927 GCF_023243055.1 Frankia sp. AgPm24
GTGGCTCCCACCCGCCGCGCCCCGCCCCGCCCCCCCCCGCGGGGGGGGCCGGGGCGCGCGCGCCCCCCACGCCACCGACACCGCCTTCGTGCACGTCCTGCGGGGCATTGTCGCCCTGCGCTCACTCGAGGTCACAGCCACCGTCACCGGTCTGCTTCCCCTCGATGACGGGATCAGCCCGCATCAGCTCAGCTGAGCCGAACCGAGCCGAACCGAGCTCCTGACACCCCGCCGGTCCGGACGCGCGTCCCGACGACACGAACGGTGCGGCACGGGCTCGCGGGCGCATCCGGCGGCCCAGCCGCGCTAGCCTGACCGCCGCCTACTACCCAGGGTAGTCCTTTCCGGGCAGTCGTCCTCGCCGTGACACCACCGGCTCCGGCCGGCGTGTCCGGTGGCGCCGCCCGTGTGAAGGGACCGTGCCATGGCGCAGCACCAGGGGGCCACCGCTGGCACCGTCGACGCGTGTGTCCGGCGGATCCGCGCGGGCCAGCAGACCGCGGCCGAGGCGGCGGACCAGCTCATCGCCGAGCTCACCGAGGACGAACTGCTCTGGCTGCTCGACGGTGACACGCCGATCCAGGCGGCGCTCAAGCTCATGAGCAGGATGAAGGCCGGCCCGGTGGTCGGCGGAGCCGTCGCGCGCCTGGGTATCCCCGGTATCCGGTTCAGCGACGGCCCGCGGGGCGTCATCATGGGCCGCTCGACGGCGTTTCCCGTCACGATGGCGCGTGCCGCGACCTGGGACCCCGCCCTCGAGCGGGAGGTTGGCACGGCGATCGGCCTGGAGACACGGGCCCAGGGCGCCAACTACAGCGCCGCGGTGTGCGTCAACCTGCTGCGGCATCCGGCCTGGGGCCGGGCGCAGGAATGCTACGGAGAGGACCCCGTCCTCACCGGGCGGATGGGTGTGGCGCTGACCCGGGGGCTTCGCCCCCACGTGATGGCCTGTGTCAAGCATTTCGCCCTCAACTCGGTGGAGAACTCCCGGTTCAAGGTCGATGTCACGGTCGACGAGCACGCGCTGCACGAGGTGTACCTGCCGCATTTCCGGGCGGTGGTGGCCGCCGGGGTCGATTCGGTGATGAGCTCGTACAACTCCGTGAACGGCCGGTTTCTGGATGTCAACAAGGTCCTGCTGACCGATGTGCTGCGCGACGAGTGGGGCTTCGAGGGCTTCGTCACCAGCGACTGGGTGTTCGGCGTCCACGACGCCGTGGGCAGTCTGGAGGCCGGACTGGACGTCGAGATGCCGCTGCGGCTGGTCCGCGCCCGCGGTCTGCCCGCGGCCCGCGAGGACGGACGGCTGCCCCACCCTCTCGTGGTGCGCTCGGCGCACCGCGTCCTGCGCACGACGCTGGCGCATCTGGCCACGCGGGAGCAGGCCGAGCCTTCGCTGGAGGTCGTCGCCAGCCCCGCCCACCGCGCGCTGGCCCGGCGGGCCGCCACCCGGGCGATGGTGCTGCTCAAGAACGACCCGGTCGGCGCCGCGGCGATCCTTCCCCTTGATGCGTCGATCGGGCGGCTCGCGGTGATCGGCCGGCTCGCCACCGAGGCGAACATCGGCGACCACGGATCGTCGATGGTGGACCCGCCCAGCACCAGTTCGCCGCTGGACGGGCTGCGTGCGGCCCTGCCAGGCATCGAGATCAGCCACCTCGACGGGTCCCACATCGCGGCCGCGGCCGAGGCGGCCGCCCGAGCGGACGCGGCGATTCTCGTCGTCGGCATGGACCACCGGGACGAGGGCGAGCGGATCCAGAACGACGACGCCGACCTGTCCGTCCTCGGTTTCCCGTTCACCCTGCGCCCGTTGCGCCGGGTGATCGGCTGGCTGGTGCGTACCCGCAGCCAGTTCGGCCGCGGTGGGGACCGGGCCACCCTGACCCTGCATGCCTCGGACGAGCGGCTCATCACCGCGGTCGCGGCCGCGAACCCACGGACAGCGGTGGTGCTGATCGGCGGGAGCGCCCTGATCGTCGAGGCCTGGCGCGAACGGGTTCCGGCGATCCTGCATGCCTGGTATCCGGGGATGGAGGGTGGCCGGGCGCTGGCCGACGTGCTCACCGGCGCGGCCGAGCCCGGTGGGCGGCTGCCCGTGGCCATCCCCACCGACCCCGCGCACCTGCCGTTCTTCGACGCCGAGGCCCGCACGATCACCTATGACGCCTGGTGGGGGCAGCGCAAACTCGACCGGGACGGCCACCCCGCGGCCTTCCCGTTCGGATTCGGGCTTGGCTACACGACCTTCGAACACACCCTGGTCGACCAGCGCGTGGGCGAGACCGACGGCACGGCGACGGTGCGGGTGCGTAACACCGGCGCCCGGGTGGGCTCCACGGTGGCGCAGCTCTACGCGGTGGACACGGCACTCGAGCGTCCGGTTCCGCAGCTGGTCGGCTTCCAGCGGGTCGATCTGGACCCGGGTGGCGAGGTCACGCTGGACGTCGCCCTCGATCTGACCCCGATCCGCCAACGCGACCCGCGGACCAGACTGTGGACGCGTCGCCCGGGTTCCTGGGGGATCCTCGTCGCGACCCACAGCCCGAGCGTGTTCGACGACGTCGCGCCGCTGGCCGCACCGAGCGCGTGACCAGGCGGCGCGGCTTCAGAGGGTCAGGCCGAGACGGTCAGGCCGAGGCCGCGCGGGTCAGTGTGGTCATGGTGGCGGCCGGGTCGTCCAGCAGTGGGCCGAACGCGATCTCGGCGGCGCCGATCAGGGCGGCGTCCCGGCCGAGATGGCTTGGGACCACCTCGACATCCCGGGCGAGCCTGGGCGGACATGCCAGGCGCAGGGCGTGATCGAGGGCGGCCGGCGCGAGGGCCGCGACCCGGGCGAGATGGCCGCCCAGCACGACCGCGGCCGGCTGCAGGAGCGGGACCAGCACCCCGAGCCCGCGGCCAAGCCAGGTGGCGCAGTCAGCGATCACCGCGAGCGCGCGGGGATCGTCCGCGTCCGCGCGCGCGAGCAGCTCGTCACTGGAGATCGTGCGCGCCTTGCGGGCGAGAGCGGCGGTACCGATCTCGGTCTCCCAGCATCCCCGCCCACCGCAGCCGCAGGGATGGACACCGTCGCCGATCTTGAGATGGCCGACCTCGCCGGCGAGCCCGGACGCACCGAGGATCACCCGGCCGCCGGCCACGAGCCCGCCGCCGATGCCACGCTCGGCCGACAGGTAGACGAAGTCGGTGTGTGTGCGTCCCGCGCCGCGGCGCCGTTCACCCAGGGCGCCGAGATCCGCGTCGTTGCCGACCAGGGCCGGCCGCTCGATCCGTCCCGGCAGCATCGCGGTCAGTGGCTCGTCGATGGCGCCGAGATCGGCACCCTCCCAGCCGAGGTTCGGAGCGAAGACGATCCTGCGCTGGCTGTCGACCGCGCCGTGCACGGCGATGGCCACACCCACCACCCGCAGCGTCGGGTACACCTGAAGGGCCTCAGCCACGGTGGCGGCGATCTGGTGCAGGGTGCGGTCCGGGCCGTCCCGCGCGGGAGCGACCGGCGGGTTCGCCGCGAACCGCACCGAACCGCCGAGTGCGACCAGATCCACCCGGACCATGTCGGCGGCGATCTCCGCGGTGACCACGACGACGTCCTCGGACACCGCGATGCGCGGCGAGGGCCGCCCGCGCCCACCCAGCGGCTCGACGACGCCATCCACCAGCAGCCCGAGTTCGATCAGCTCCTCGACCAGCGAGATGCCGGTACCCCGGCTGACCCCGATCGCGTCCGAGAGCTCCACCTGGCGGATCGCCCCGCGCTCATGCACCAGCCGCAGGGCGTTGCCGAGGTTGCGCCGACGGGACTCGGCGTGCGCGGGCAGAGCCATCCCCGAAGTCTATGGCGAATTCTTTGTATAGCTGAACAAAAAGCCGTACGCTGCCGGGGCCGGCACCTGGACGTGGCCGACCCCACCGGCGTCGCCGAGGGGACCAACCCGTGGTAGTCAAGAAGCGAGGACATCCCATGGTGCGCCGCCCCACCAGCGAGGACAGATTCTCCTTCGGGCTGTGGACGGTGGGCTGGCCGGGTATCGACCCGTTCGGCGCCGCGACCCGTCCCCTGCTCGACCCCTGGGAGTACGCCGGCCGGCTGGCCGAACTCGGCGCCTGGGGCATCACCTTCCACGATGACGACGTCTTCGCCTTCGACGCGGACGAGGCCACCCGGGACGCCCGGGTGGCCCGGCTCTCGGCGGCCACCGAAGCGGCCGGGCTGGTGATCGAGATGGTGACCACCAACACCTTCACCCATCCGGTGTTCAAGGACGGCGCGCTGACCTCGAACGACCGGTCGGTGCGCCGTTTCGCGCTGCGCAAGGTGCTGCGCGCGGTGGATCTCGCCGCCGCGGTCGGCGCGACCACGTTCGTCATGTGGGGCGGCCGTGAAGGTGCCGAGTACGACGGCTCGAAGGATCTGCTCGCCGCCTTCGACCGGTACCGGGAGGGCATCGACACCGTCGCGGGGTACATCCGGTCGCAGGGCTACGACCTGCGGATCGCGCTGGAACCGAAACCGAACGAGCCCCGCGGCGACATCCTGCTGCCCACCGTCGGGCACGCTCTCGCGCTGATCGCCGAACTCGAGCACGGCGACATCGTCGGCCTGAACCCCGAGACCGGCCATGAGCAGATGGCGAACCTGAACTACACCCACGCCCTCGGCCAGGCGTTGTGGAGCGGCAAGCTGTTCCATCTGGACCTCAACGGCCAGCGCGGCCTGAAGTACGACCAGGATCTGGTCTTCGGCCACGGCGACCTGATGTCGGCGTTCTTCACCGTGGACCTGATCGAGAACGGATTCCCCGGCCATCCCGACGGCCCGCGTTACACCGGCCCGCGCCATTTCGACTACAAGCCATCGCGCACGGAGCATCTGCCCGGGGTGTGGGAGTCGGCCGCGGCCTGCATGTCGACCTACATCCTGCTCGCCGAGAAGGCGGCCCGTTACCGGGCGGACCCGCGGGTGACCGAGGCGATGACCTACGCCGGGGTCCTCGACCTGGCCGAGCCCACCCTGGCACCGGGCGAGACGGCCACGGACCTGCTCGCCCACGACGACGGTTTCGACCCGGCCAAGGCCGCCGAACGCGACTTCGGCTTCGTCCGCCTGCACCAGCTCGCCGTCGAGCACCTGCTCGGCTGAACGAACGGACGGTGGGGCATCGTGACACTGGTCGCCGGCATCGACTCGTCCACCCAGTCCTGCAAGGTGGTCATCCGGGAGGCCGAGACCGGGGCGCTGGTCCGCAGCGGCGACGCACCGCATCCGGACGGCACCGAGATCGACCCCCGACACTGGTGGGACGCCCTGCTCACAGCGCTGCGGCGGGCGGGCGGGCTCGGCGACGTCGCCGCCGTCTCGGTCGCGGCCCAGCAGCACGGGATGATCTGTCTGGACGCCGCCGGCGAGGTGATCCGCCCGGCGTTGCTGTGGAACGACACCCGTTCGGCCCGTGCCGCCACCGACCTCGTCGCAGACCTCGGCGGCGGCGACCCGGCGGCGGGGGCCGTGGCCTGGGCTGACGCGGTGGGCTCGGTCCCGGTCGCCGCGTTCACCGTCACCAAGCTGCGCTGGCTCGCCGACCACGAACCGGACGCCGTCGCCCGTATCGCCGCCGTCGTCCTGCCCCATGACTGGCTCACCTGGCGGCTGACCGGCGCCCGCGCGCTCGACACCCTGCGTACCGACCGTTCCGACGCCTCCGGCACCGGCTACTTCGACGCCACCGGCGGCGGCTACCGCCGTGACCTGCTCGGACTCGCCCTGCGTTGCTCGCCCGCACACGCCGAGCGGATACACCTGCCCGAGGTTGCCGCGGCACACGAGACGGCTGGCCGCGGCGCCCCCCCCCCCCCCCCCCGCCCGCGGGGCCCCCCCCGGGGGCGCCCCCCCGCCCCCCCCCCCCCCCGCCCCCCCCCCCCCCCCC
>NZ_JALKFW010000208.1:0-124815 GCF_023243055.1 Frankia sp. AgPm24
CCGGCGGCGGGGGGGGGCGCGGGGGGGGGGGGGGGGGGGGGGGGGGGGGGGGGGGGGGGGGGGGGGGGGGCGGGGTGCCAAGTGGTCCCGTGCCGCCGGAACGTGGCCAGATCGCTTCCGTGATCATGGCGTGCCGAGGGTTGTTCGGGATTTCACCCCTCCCAGGCCTAACAACCCTCGGCAGGCGGCCTCATAACCCTCGGCATCGGCCTCGGCATAACCCCCGACATCGACATAGCCCTCGGCATCGGCCTCGACGTACCCCTCGACCTCGACCTCGACATCGACGTACCCCTCGACATCGGCATCTGCTTCGGCGCCCGGCCCCGCGCCGACTCTGCTGACTTCGCCGATTCTGCTGACTTCGCCGACGCGTCGGGGAGGGGGTGGGGACGTCCACGGGGTGAACCGTGGGAGCTCGCGGGGTGGTGGGCGGTCGGGAACGATCGGCGGGCCCGTAGGATCGTTGTCGTGGTTGCAGCAGACGGATCGGACCGATCGACCCGCGGGGTGCCCGCGAAGCCCGCCCTCGACGGCATCGAGGCACGCTGGTCGGCCGTATGGCAGGACGAGGGCACCTACGCCTTCGACCGCACGGCCGAGCGTGCCCGGGTGTACTCCATTGACACCCCGCCGCCGACCGTCTCCGGGTCGCTGCACGTAGGCCATGTCTTCTCCTACACGCATACCGATGTCATCGCCCGTTTCCAGCGGATGCGGGGCCGTGAGGTCTTCTACCCGATGGGGTTCGACGACAACGGTCTGCCCACCGAGCGTCGGGTGCAGAACTACTTCGGGGTGCGCTGTGACCCGTCGCTGCCGTACGACCCGGAGTTCACCCCGCCGGCGAAGCCGGGCAAGGACCAGCTGCCGATCTCCCGGCGCAACTTCGTCGAACTGTGCGAGCGCCTCACCCTCGAGGACGAGAAGGGCTTCGAGGAACTGTGGCGTCGCCTCGGGCTCTCGGTCGACTGGTCGCGCACCTACGCGACCATCGACACGCGTTCGAGGGCCGTCGCCCAGCGGGCGTTCCTGCGTAACCTCGCCCGCGAGGAGGCCTACCTCGCCGAGGCGCCGACGCTGTGGGATGTCACGTTCCGTACCGCCGTCGCCCAGGCCGAACTGGAGGACCGGGAGCGGCCCGGCGCCTACCACACCCTCGCCTTCGCCCGGACGACCCCGCCTTCCGGCACGGCCACCCCAGCCGGCGGCAACGGCGACAGCGGCGGCGACGCGGTGATCATCGAGACGACGCGGCCGGAGCTGTTGGCGGCGTGCGTGGCGCTGGTGGCACATCCGGACGACCCGCGCTACCAGCCGCTGTTCGGCTCCACGGTGCGCACGCCCCTGTTCGAGGTCGAGGTGCCGGTGGTCGCCCACCGGCTCGCCGACCCGGAGAAGGGCTCCGGCATCGCGATGATCTGTACGTTCGGTGACCTCACCGACGTCATCTGGTGGCGTGAGCT
This sequence comes from Frankia sp. AgPm24, assembly GCF_023243055.1. Classification (NCBI taxonomy): domain Bacteria; kingdom Bacillati; phylum Actinomycetota; class Actinomycetes; order Frankiales; family Frankiaceae; genus Frankia; species Frankia sp. AgPm24. The sequence goes on from NZ_JALKFW010000208.1 coordinate 1,467, forward strand.
GCGCCTGCCGACCCGGGCCGTCGTCGGCCGGGACGGGCGGCTCGTCCCCGACGCGCCCCAGGCCATCACCTCGTCCGCCGGGCAGGCGCACTACGCCGAGCTCGCCGGTAAAACGGTGCACAGCGCCCGCACCCGGATCGTCGAGCTGCTCACCGAGTCCGGCGCGCTGCGCGGCGAACCGCGGCCGATCAGCCATCCGGTGAAGTTCTACGAGAAGGGCGACCGTCCCCTCGAGATCGTCACCACCCGCCAGTGGTACATCCGCAACGGTGGACGGGACGAGTCCCTGCGCGCCCAGCTGCGCGGCCGGGGCCAGGAGCTGTCCTGGCATCCGGAGTACATGCGGGTCCGGTACGAGAACTGGGTGGACGGTCTCAACGGTGACTGGCTGATCAGCCGCCAGCGCTTCTTCGGCGTCCCGTTCCCCGTCTGGTACCCGTTGGACGAGGACGGCACCCCGCGTTACGACGCGCCGATCGCCGCCGACGAGGCGGTGCTGCCGATCGACCCGTCCAGCGACGTCCCCCCCGGTTACACCGAGGCGCAGCGGGGCGTGCCCGGCGGGTTCGCCGCCGACCCCGACGTCATGGACACCTGGGCGACGTCCTCGCTGACCCCGCTGATCGCCAGCGGTTGGGGTAGCGACCCGGACCTGTTCGCCCGGGTCTTCCCGATGGACCTGCGCCCCCAGGCCCACGAGATCATCCGGACCTGGCTGTTCTCCACCGTGGTGCGCGCGGAAGCCGAGTTCGGCGTGCTTCCCTGGTCGAACGCGGCGATCTCCGGCTGGATCCTCGACCCGGACCGCAAGAAGATGTCCAAGTCCAAGGGCAACGTGGTCACCCCGATGGCCACCTTGCAGGAACTCGGTTCGGACGCGGTCCGCTACTGGGCCGCCTCCGGGCGCCCCGGCACCGACACCGCCTACGACGTCGGCCAGATGAAGACCGGTCGCCGCCTGGCCATCAAGATCCTCAACGCCAGCCGTTTCGCCCTGGGTCTCACCACCGACCCCGCTGAGGCCGCCGTCACCGGTGCTGATGTCGCCGGTGCCGCCGTTGCGGATGCCGCTGCCGATGCCGCGACGGGTGGTGCTGCGACGGGTGGTGCCGCGACGGGTGGTGCCGCGGCCGCGGAGGTCGACGCGACCGCACCGGGGACGCAGGAGGCTCGGCTGGCGGCCGCGGTGATCGAGCCGCTGGACCGGGCGCTGCTCGCCGCACTCGCCGACGTCGTGGACGCGGCGACCGGCGCGCTCGACGGCTACGACTACGCCCGGGCGCTCGAGCTCACCGAATCGTTCTTCTGGCGCTTCTGCGACGACTACGTGGAGCTGGTCAAGGGCCGCGCCTACGGCTCGTTCGGTGCCGAAGGCGCCGCGTCCGCGCAGGCCACGCTGACGGTGGCCCTCTCGGCGCTGCTGCGGCTGTTCGCCCCGGTGCTGCCGTTCGTCACCGAGGAGGTCTGGTCCTGGTGGCAGACCGGCTCGGTGCACCGCGCCCCCTGGCCGGACGCGGCCGAGATCCGCAAGCTCGCCGACTCCGGCCGTCCCGACCTGTTGGACGCGGTCGGCACGGCCCTCGCCGGTGTCCGCAAGGCCAAGTCCACGGCGAAGGTGTCGATGAAGGCCGAGGTCGCGCAGGCCACCCTCGCCGGTGACACCGACATCATCGCCCTGGTCCAGTCCGCCGCCGCCGACCTGCGCAGTGCCGGCGGCATCCGCGAGCTCATCCTCGCCCCCACCACCGGCGACCTCACCGTCGACGTGACTCTGGCCTGATCCGGCCCCGCCCCGCGGCGGACAGCGGACCCCGTCCGGGATTCGCCTGACGCGATCGCGCGGGGCCGCGTCGGCGGGCATGTCACGTTCGCGCGGGCCCGGTCGTCCTGGGAAGGAGACTGCCAGAGCTCCGGAGGTCCCCATGGCATCGACCGACCCGCCGCCCCGCGTCCCACCCGTGCCAACCGTCCCGCCTGGGTCGGACGTGCGGTCTGGGGTGGATGTGCGGTCCATCTTGTTGGCGGAGGCGTTCGAGGGGGAGCGGGGGCATCTGCGGGCGGTGGCCTACCGGCTGCTCGGGTCGTTGGCGGACGCCGAGGATGTCGTGCAGGACGCCTGGCTGCGACTGCGACGGGTCGACGCGGACGAGATCGATGATCTGCGTGCCTGGCTGACGGTCGTGGTCTCGCGGTTGTGTCTGGACCAGTTGCGTTCGGCCCGGGTCCGGCGGGAGGGATACGTCGGGCCGTGGCTGCCGGAGCCGCTGGTCAGCTGGCCCGGCGGTGACACGGCCGGTGCCGGTGGTGGTGTCGAGGGGCCGCGGGCGGCGTCAGGCGGGTTCGGCGCGGCGGCCGCGATGGCGGGGGCCGAGCGGTTCGCGGGCAGCGGCGGCGGAGCACACGGGCAGGTCGATCCGGCGGATCGGGTGACGCTCGCCGAGTCGGTGAGCATGGCGATGATGGTGGTGCTCGAGGCGCTGAGCCCCGCCGAGCGCACGGCGTTCGTCCTGCATGACGTGTTCGGCTACGACTTCGCCGAGATCGCCGAGGCCACCGGACGCACCCCGGCGGCGGCCCGCCAGCTCGCCAGCCGGGCGCGTCGCCACGTCCGGGACAGGTCGGTGCGTTTCGAACCCGACCCGGGGCTGCGCCGGCGGGTCGCCGATGCCTTTCTCGCGGCCGCGGCCGGCGGTGACCTCGGCGGGCTCACCGCCCTGCTCGACCCGGACGTCATCGTCCGCTCCGATGGGGGTGGTCTCGCCCGGGCGGCCCGTCGTCCGATCACCGGCGCCGACCGGGCGGCCCGGTTCATCGTCGGCATCATCGAGAAGAGCCTGGCCGACGCCGGCCCGCGGGCCTGGACCCGCCCCGTCGAGGTCAACGGCGAACCCGGCTTCGCCTACCACGACGGCACCGCCCTGCGCACCGTCGCGAGCCTGCACATCGTGGACGGCCGGATCACCGAGATCAACATCGTGGTGAACCCCGACAAGCTGCGCCACCTCGCCCCCGACCCCTCCCACCGGGGGGCGGGTGGAGGTGGTGGGGCGGGTCAGTCGATGCGGCCGGGTCAGTCGATGCGGCCGGGTCAGTCGATGCGACGGAGTTCCCTGCGGTAGCGCTGGCCGTTGGCGGCGTAGATCGAGGCGCCGAGGAGCTGGGTCGACGGGTCGTGGCCGGGCACGACCTTGGCCGGGATGCCCAGCGCCCGCGACCGCTCCGGGACCTGGGTGCCGCCGACGACGACGGCACCCGCCCCGACCAGGGCGCCCCGGCCGATCCGCACCTTGTGCAGCACGATGGAACCGGAACCGATCAGGGCGCCGTCCTCGACGACGCACCCCTCCAGATGGGCCAGGTGCCCGACCGTGCAGTCGTCCCCGACAACCGTCGGATACTCGTCGGTGGCGTGGATGACCGTGCCGTCCTGGATGGAGGACCGGGCGCCGATGATGATGCGTCCGTAGTCGCCGCGCAGCACCGCCGACGGCCATACCGTCGACCCGGGTCCGATCGTCACCGAGCCGATCACGGTCGCGTCCGGATGGACGTAGGCCGACGGGTCGATGACGGGGACGGCATCCCCCAGGGCGTACACGGCCATCCGAGCTCCCGGAAACTGTAGGTATCGACCAGCCCATCCTGCCCCCGGCGCCGCCCCGGTGGTGCCGGGACGGTGCCGGGGTGGTGGGTCTGGTGCGGTCAGTCGGTGTCCAGCTCGGGACGGAGCATGCCGGGGGGCGCCGAGCCGGTGGCCCGGGCCCAGCCGCGGGCCGCGGCGCGCTCGGCCGCGAGGCGTCCAAGGCCGATGGCCAGGCCCGAGATCGCCGCCCACAGGATGGCTTCGGCCAGTGCGGTGTCCGGGTCGGCCGGGTTGACCGGTGGGTCCGACCGGCGGACCTTCTTGTACGCGAGGGTCACCCCGCGGCTGGCCGCCGTCCCGGCGAGCGCGGTCGCAGCGCCGCCCACGACCTTCCAGCCCAGTTTCGATGCCGCCTTCGCCACCCGAACATCCTTCCTCTTGCACAGCGGCCCAGATGGGCCCGTGTTGTCCATGTCCACGAATGGTGCCGGTCATGCCAGCCCCACGACCCGGGATGGCACCGAGACGGCGTCGATCCGGTGCCGGGGTGGCGCCGTACGGTCGCCGCGTCCGTGGCCGGTGCCGTACGGGACATCATCCATCCGCGGGTGGCACCGGTGGCACGGCGGGCCGAGGGACCCGCGGCGCGACATGCCGGGCGGCGGTGCAGGGGCGGGCGTGAGCGTGGGCCGAGGGTGGGCGGAGGATGGCCTAAGGTGCTGAACCGTAGTACGTCCGGCTATCCCGTACGAGGCAGGAGATCCATGACCGCCACCGAGCCGACCACTGCCGCCCCACCGGGGTGGCACCAGGGCGCGGCCCATCCGGGGCAGGTGTCACCGGATCCGGTGGACGAGCGACCGGGCTGGCAGCCGGGGCGGCCGGAGTCGCTGGGAGGGCTGCCGGGGCAGGTGGAGGTGCTGGTGCGGCGGCTGGACCCGGGGCTTGCCGGGCCGGTGTACGCGCAGCCCTGCGATGCGGGGGCGGACCTGGTCAGCGCGTCGGAGGTGACGCTGGCGCCGGGGGAGCGGGCGGTGGTGGGGACCGGGACGGCGATCGCGCTGCCCGAGGGGTACGCGGCGTTCGTGCATCCGCGCAGTGGGCTGGCCGCCCGGCACGGAGTGACAGTGGTCAACGCGCCGGGAACGGTGGACGCCGGCTACCGTGGTGAAATAAAGGTTGTTCTGATCAACACCGATCCGTCCGAACCGGTGACGTTGCGCCGCGGCGACCGGATAGCGCAGCTTGTCGTCCAGAAGGTCGAACGCGCGCTGTTCCGGGAGGTCGACGAGTTGCCCGGTTCGGTGCGGGGCGCCGGCGGCTTCGGCTCGACTGGCGGGTTCGGGGAGACAGGAAGGGAGACCGCGGGTGTTCGGCCGCCGGCGTAGAGAAGAAGAGTCAGACGACGCGCCGGAGGGTACGCCGAGGTCCGCGACGGGGGCGGCGCACGCCACCAACGGTGCGGATGGGCTCGGCCAGGCCATCCCGGACGTGCCGGACGGCCCGTACGACATCACCGAGTCGCCGCAGGACGGCGTGCACCGACTTGATCTCGGTGCGCTGCGGCTGCCGGCGTTGCCGGGCGTCCAGGTGCAGTTCCAGGTGGAGGAGGCGTCGGGGCAGCCACTGACCGTCGTCGTCACCGACGGGCGTAGTGCGATGGAACTGTCCGTGTTCGCCGCGCCGAAGAGCCGCGGGCTCTGGGACGAGGTGCGCGCCGAGATCCTCGCGGGTGTCGAGGCGTCCGGGGGGAAGGAGGCGGGCGGTTCGTTCGGGCGGGAGCTGCGGATCGCGCTGCCCACCGGGCGGCCGCAGGAGTCCGTGCCCGCCCGGATGATCGGGGTGGACGGGCCGCGCTGGTTCCTGCGGGCCGTGGTGACCGGTGCCGCGGGCAGCGATCCCGGTGCGGCGCCGCTGCTCGAGGAGACGCTGCGCCGGATCGTGGTGGCCCGTGGGGAGGAGGCGATGCCGGTGCGCGATCCGCTGCCGCTGACGTTGCCCCGTGAGGTCGCCGACCATCCGGACGGTCCCGGCGCGCCGGCCACCGCGGCCACCACCGGACGCCCGGCACTGCCCACCCCCGGCGTGCGCACCGCCGAGATCCGCTGAAGTAACCGGCTGCACGGTGGGTCACTGCCCGGCGGCGGCTCGTGGTGGTGCTGTTCGTTCGTCGGGTTTCGTCGTCGGATCACTCGATTGGGCGGCTGTGCGGGGGCACACTGTGCTTCGGTCGTTCGTTGCAACAGACGTGTCCGGGCAGACCTGCTGGCGCGGGATCGGAGGAGCGGTGGGCGAGCCACGGGGTTGGTGGGGGCGCAAGCTCCACAGGCTGACAGCGGGGGTCAACGAGCTCGACGCCGAGGATCTGCAGGCCGCCGCCGCGGCGGCCGGCGCCGCCCCGGTGAGTCGCTGTCGTGACCGGGACGAGATCTGCGTCGCGGGTACCATCCAGGCGGTGACGGTCCGGGCCGGTTCCGGGGCGCCGAACCTCGAGGTCGACCTGTATGACGGCAGTGGCACCGTGACCCTGGTGTTCCTTGGCCGGCGCAACATCCCGGGCCTGCGGGCCGGTGCGCCGGTGAAGGCATCCGGGCGGGTGACGCTCTCCGATGACCGGCCGACCATCTTCAACCCGCGGTACGAACTGCTACCGGTGTCCTCCGCCAGCGCCTGACCGCGCCGGGCGGTAGGCGTCCGACCGACCGACAGGAATCTCCACCGACGATGCCAGGACTGCCTGCTCCCGAGACCCCGCCGACGACGCTGTCCGAGGCCATCGGCGGGCCACGGGGAATCATCGACAGCTCCCTGCCCACCGTCGCGTTCGTGGCGGTCAACGCGCAGGCCGGGCTGACCGCCGGGATCGTGGTCGCCGTCGTGACCGCCGCCGCGCTGCTGGTGTTGCGGATCGTGCGGCGTGAGCCGGTGCAGCAGGCCTTCTCCGGGCTGTTCGCGGTCGGGTTCGCGGCGTTCGTCGCGTCCCGCACCGGGGACGCGAAGGGCTTCTTCCTCCCCGGCATCGCCAAGAACGCCGCGGGTGTGGTGGTGGCGCTGGCCTCGGTGGCGTTGCGCCGACCGGTCCTGGGCTACCTGATGGCCGGGCTCGACCGGCGCTACACCGGCTGGCGTGACGATCCGCGTCAGCGGCGGGCCGCTGCCCTCGCCACGCTGGTGTGGGCCGCCGTGTTCGGGGTCCGGTTCGTCGTGCAGGGCGTGCTCTACCTCGCCGATCAGGATGGCTGGCTCGCCGCGGCGAACATCGCGCTCGGCCTGCCGCTGTTCGGCGTCGCCCTGCTCGCGAGCTTCGCCATCGTGCGCCGCCTCGCACCCCTGCCACCCCAGCCGCCGTCCCCCTCCGACACGTCCGTCGTCGAAGGTGAGGTCATCGCCAGCGACCGGCTGGCCGGCGAGCCGTCCGGGCCGGTCGAGCCGGGGCACTTCAGGCGCTGATCAGCCGTTGGTGCGCGGGGGCGGGCCGAGCAGAACGGCGAGCTGGTCCTCGGCCTCGGTGCTGGTGACCACGGCCAGCACCTCGTCGCCGGCCTCGAGGGTGGCGTCGGGGGAGGGGATGACGGGGCGTCCGTCGCGCAGGATCACCACGAGGGCGCTGTCGGCGGGCAGTTCGATCTCACCGACGGCCCGTCCGGCGACGGGGGCGTCCGCGGCGAGGGTGAGCTCGACCAGCGAGGCGTCGCTCTGGCGGAACCGCATCAGCCGCACCAGGTCGCCGACGCTCACCGCCTCCTCGACCAGCGCGGTGAGCAGTCGCGGCGCCGACACCGCGACATCAACCCCCCAGGACTCGGTGAACAGCCACTCGTTCTTGGGATGGTTCACCCGCGCCACCACCCGGGGCATCCCGAACTCGGTCTTGGCCAGCAGCGACACCACCAGGTTCACCTTGTCGTCCCCGGTCGCGGCGACCAGCACGGCGTAGTCGTCCAACCCGGCGGCGTCCAGCTGCGCCAGCTCGCAGGCGTCGGCCAGCAGCCACCGGGCGCCGGGCAGCGAGTCCAGGCGGACCTTCGCCGGGTCCCGCTCGATCACGAGGACCTCGGAGCCGTTCTCCAACAGTTCGGCGGCGATCGAGCGGCCCACCTTGCCGGCCCCCGCGATCACCACCCGCCGCCCGGACGGCCGACTCGTCGGCGCCACGGCCGTCGTCGTCGCCGGCGCACCATCGGTGACCGATGGGACGGTGCTCGCCGGTGGGACGGTGCTAGCCGGTGGGACGGTGTTCGCTGATGGGACGGTGTTCGCTGATGGGACGGTGTTCGCCACAGGTCAGCCCTCCTCGGGGCCGCGGCGCGCGATCGCGTCGGCCTCGGCTGCGCGTGCCTTGACGACGGCCACGTGCAGCACGTCGCCATCCTGGACGAGGGTGCGGCCGTCGGGCAGGATGCCGTCGCCGAACCTGGTCACGCACACCACCCGCACACCGGCGGCCTCCTCGAGCTCACGCACCCGCCGCCCGACCCAGCCGGGGGCGGGGTTGACCGTGGTGAGCAGCACCGAACCGGACGGGTCCGACCAGACCGGGGTGACCGCCTCGGGCAGCAGCCGACCGAGGATCTGGTCGCGGGTCCAGCGCACGGTCGCGACGGTGGGGATACCCAGACGCTCGTACACCTCGGCGCGGCGCGGATCGTAGATGCGGGCGACGACCCGCTCGACGCCGAACATCTCCCGGGCGACCCGGGCGGCGATGATGTTCGAGTTGTCGCCGCTGGACACCGCGGCGAACGCCGCCGAGCGTTCGATGCCCGCCTCGATCAGGGTGTCCCGGTCGAACCCCATGCCGGTCACCCGCTGACCGGTGAAGTCCGCGGGGAGCCGGCCGAACGCCGCCACGTTCTGGTCGATGACGGCCACCGAATGGCCAAGACGCTCGACCCCACGGGCGAGAGCGGAGCCGACCCGGCCACAGCCGAGGATCACCACATGCACGAGGCATGACAGTAGCCGCATCCGATCCGCGTGGCGCGAATCCTCCCAGGAACGCTCCGTATGCGGAGCCGGGACGGGCGTGCGGCGGGTCCGACAGCGGGGTTCGCTCCGGCGATGTGGCTGAGCTGGAGGGCTGCCGGGGTGGTCGGTGGTGATGTGTCCCACGTCACAGTTGTGATCGGTCGCGCGTCGTGTCGGTAGCATCCCCCGCGTGGCGCTCACGGACCGGCTGAAGCGCAGCTTCGTCGGTCGACCGATTGGCAGCGACCGACTCGGCGAGACGCTGCTGCCCAAACGAGTCGCGCTGCCGGTGTTCGCCAGCGACGCGCTGTCCTCCGTCTCGTACGCGACGGAGGAGATCCTGCTGGTCCTGTCGCTGGGCGGGCTTGCCTTCTACCACATCTCGCCGTGGCTGGCGGGCGGCGTCATCATCCTCATGCTGACGGTGGTCGCGTCGTACCGGCAGAACGTGCACGCCTACCCCAGTGGCGGCGGGGACTACGAGGTCGCCTCGGTCAACCTCGGCCCGCGCGCCGGTCTGCTGGTGGCCAGCGCACTGCTGGTGGACTACGTGCTGACGGTCGCAGTGTCGGTGTCCGCGGGTGTGGCGAACCTGATCTCCGCCGTCACCGGGCTCGCCCCGTACCGCGTGGTCATCGCTGTGATCATCGTCGTGGTGCTGACGCTGATCAACCTGCGTGGGGTCCGCGAGTCCGGCACGGCCTTCGCCATCCCGACCTACGGTTTCGTCGCCGGCGTCTTCATCATGATCGTCACCGGGCTGATCCAGGCAGCCACCGGGCACACCCCGCGGGCCGAAAGCGCCGGGTACAAGGTCGTCGCCGAACACGACTACGCCGGGTTCGCGCTGGCGTTCCTTGTGCTGCGGGCGTTCGCGTCCGGCTGTACGGCGCTGACCGGCGTCGAGGCGATCAGCAACGGCGTGCCGGCGTTTCGCAAGCCCAAGAGCCGCAACGCCGCGACGACGCTGCTGATGATGGGCCTCATCGCCGTCACCATGTTCGCCGGTGTCACGGCGCTCGCCCTCATCGCGGACGTCCACGTCGCCGAGCACACCAGCGACCTCATCGGTGCCCACGGCGAGCAGCCCACCGTTATCACCCAGGTCGCCGCCGCCGTGTTCGGCGACGGCTCGGTCGGGTTCGTCTACATCGCCACGGTGACGACGCTGATCCTGATGCTCGCCGCCAACACCGCGTTCAACGGCTTCCCGGTGCTCGGCTCGATCCTCGCCCGGGACGGCTACCTGCCCCGCCAGCTGCACACCCGCGGCGACCGGCTGGCGTACTCCAACGGCATCGTGCTGCTGGCGGGCTTCGCGATCCTGCTCATCATCGTCTTCCACGCCGAGGTCACCCAGCTCATCCAGCTCTACATCCTCGGGGTGTTCATCTCGTTCACCCTGAGTCAGACCGGGATGGTCCGGCACTGGGCCCGCATCCTGCGCGCGGACTCGGGTGACCCACGGGCCGGCGACCCGCTGGCCCGGCGGCGCATCCGCCGTTCGCAGGCGATCAACTTCATCGGCGCCTGCCTGACCGGGACGGTCCTCGTCCTGGTGCTCATCACCAAGTTCACCCACGGCGCGTGGATCGTGTGCCTCGCGATCCCGATCATCTTCGTGGGGATGCGGGGCATCCGCGGCCACTACGACCGGGTGGCGATCGAGCTCACCCCCGAACCGGGCCCGCCGACCCTGCCGTCGCGGGTGCGGGGCGTCGTGCTGGTCAGCAAGATCCACGCGCCGACGCTGCGGGCCCTCGCCTACGCCAAGGCGACCCGTCCGCACAGCCTCGTCGCCCTCACCGTCGCCGTCGACCAGGCCGATGCCGACCGGCTTCGCGCCGCCTGGCAGGAGCGTGGCATCAGCATCGACCTCGTCGTGCTCGCCTCCCCGTACCGGGAGGTCACCCGCCCGGTACTGGACTACGTCGCCCGGATCCGCCGGGAGAGCCCCCGTGATGTCGTCGCGGTGTACGTGCCCGAGTACGTCGTCGGTCACTGGTGGGAGCATCTGCTGCACAACCAGAGCGCGCTGCGGCTCAAGGCCCGGCTGCTGTTCCAACCCGGAGTGATGGTCACCAGCGTGCCGTGGCAGCTCGCCTCGTCCAGCCGGGTCGAGGGTCGGGTCGAGCGCATCGGCGCCGGTGCCGTCCGCCGCGGCCAGTCCGCGCCGCAGGCACCCGCGTCCGCCACACCTGCCGCATCCGCCACACCTGCCGCGGCTGCTTCGGTGCCCGCCGCCGCGCCGCCGGCTCCTCCCGCGTCGTCCGGGGAGGGAAAGTGAGTCCCGCCCGGGGGGCGTCGGCCTCGGGGGCGCCCGCGTCCGCGTCGGCGCCGTCGTCGACCGCGCGGGCGGCACGTCCGTCCGAGGTCGGGACGCGGCGGGAGCTGACCGTGGGCCAGATCGCCCACGGTGGGTTCTGCGTCGCGCGCGACGAGGGACGGGTGGTGTTCGTCCGGCACGCGCTGCCGGGGGAGCGGGTACTCGCCAGGATCACCGACGACTCCCATGACCGTTACTGGCGGGCGGACGCGGTGGAGATCCTCGAACCGTCCCCGGACCGGGTCCCAGCGCCCTGCCCGCATGCCGGACCGGGCGCCTGCGGCGGCTGCGACTGGCAGCACGCGACACCCGCGGCGCAACGGCGCGGCAAGGCCGAGGTCGTGATCGAGGCCCTGCGCCGTTTCGGCGGTGTGGACGTGGGACCGCTCGTGGTCGAGGCCGTCGCGCCCGATCCCTCCGGTGTCGAGCCGTCCGGCGGGCCGGATGGGGTGGACGGGCTGGACTGGCGCACCCGGATGCGGTTCGCCGTCACGGCGGACGGGCAGGTCGGGCTGCGGGCCAGCCGTTCGCACGAGGTGCTGGCCACCCCGGACTGCCGCATCGCCCATCCGCTGGTCCGCGCCGCGCTCGCCGATCGCCGCTTTCCCGCGGCGGCCGTGGTGGAGGTGGCGGTGAGTCCCGCCTCCGACGCGGTGGCCGTGGAGGTACACACCGGCGGGGCGCCCGGCGGCGGGGCGCGGGTCGGGACGGCGCACGCCGGCGCGGTGCGCGGCTCAGCGGCGGGGCGCGACGGGGGCGGGGGTACCGCCTCGGGGGTGCCGGACGCGCCGGACGCGCCCATCGGTGCTGGTCGGATCGTGGAGGTTGTGGGACAGCGGAGCTTCGCGGTCGGGCCTGGGGTGTTCTGGCAGGTGCACGCGGCTGCCCCGAAGGTGCTGGTCGACGCGGTACGGACGGCGTTGCGGCCACAGCCGGGAGAGATCGCGCTTGATCTCTACGCCGGTGCGGGGCTGTTCGCGGCGTTCCTCGCCGAGGATGTCGGGCCGTCCGGGCGGGTCGTGGCGATGGAGTCGGAGGCGGCCGCCGTCGCCGCCGCCGCGGACAACCTCGCGGACCTGCCACAGGTGTCGCTACGTGCGGTGCGAGTGACGCCGGCGACCGTGCGCGGCGTGCTTGGCACCGGGCCGTCCGCCGGCAGGGTCGGGTGCGCGGTGCTCGACCCGCCGCGGGCCGGAGCGGGGGCGGAGGTGGTCGCGGCGCTGCTGGGGCACCACCCACGTGCCGTCGCCTACGTGGCCTGTGACCCGGTGGCACTCGGCCGAGACCTGGCCACGTTCAGAGCTCGTGGTTACACGATGACCGCACTGCGCGCCTTCGATCTGTTCCCGATGACGCATCATGTCGAATGCGTCGCCCTTTTTGAACCCACCGTAAGGTAACTCGGGGTATCTGATTCATCCTGAACGGTGCTGAATCAAGATGGTCGGGGAGGGATTCACTCTCCTGTGCGGCCGGCCGATGCCATGGCGTGTTGACGGGCGACCCGCCAGGTGACGACACTCGTCTACGTGCCCGAACCCGGACAAGCGGTGGGGGCAAGAGCCGGCCGATAGTACCCCGCCGGGACCTATTACCCTGCGTTCCACGAGGAACTCACATGTCGTCTGGGTGTCTGCGGGCCCCAGCTGACCTGCGTAGACTTTGCCGGACCCGGACCGATCCCCTTTCGGGAGAGGGAGTTCCCGCCGTGTCGCTTCTGTCCACGATCAGCTGTCCCCAGGACGTCAAGCGCCTCGACCACGAGGAGCTCGGCACCCTGGCGGCCGAGATCCGTGATTTCCTCATCCACGCCGTCGCGCGTACCGGGGGCCACCTCGGCCCCAACCTCGGGGCCGTCGAGCTGACGCTGGCGATCCACCGAGTGTTCGACTCACCGTTCGACCGGGTCCTTTGGGACACCGGGCACCAGTCCTACGTCCACAAGATGCTCACCGGTCGGGTGGACGACTTCGACGGTCTGCGCCAGAAGGGCGGCCTTTCGGGCTACCCCTGCCAGGCCGAGTCCGAGCACGACATCATCGAGAACTCGCACGCCTCGACGGCACTGTCGTACGCCGACGGTCTCTCCCGTGCCTACGCCCTGCGTGGCGAGGACCGGGCGGTCGTCGCCGTCGTCGGTGACGGCGCGCTGACGGGTGGCATGTGCTGGGAGGCGTTGAACAACATCGCCGCCGGCGACCGTCCCGTCGTCGTGGTCGTGAACGACAACGGCCGGTCCTACGCGCCGACGATCGGTGGTCTCGCAGACCATCTCGCCGCGCTGCGCCTGGCCCCCGAGTACGAGCAGGTCCTCGACGTCGTCAAGCAGGTCCTCGGTCGCACGCCGCTGGTCGGCGCGCCGCTGTTCGACGCGCTGCACGGCATCAAGAAGGGCATCAAGGACGTCGTCCAGCCGCAGGGGATGTTCGAGGACCTCGGGCTGAAGTACGTCGGCCCGGTCGACGGTCACGACACCGCCGCGGTCGAGTCGGCCCTGCGCCGCGCACGCGACTTCGGCGGCCCGGTGATCGTCCACTGCGTCACCCGCAAGGGCTTCGGCTACCCGCCGGCGGAGCAGGACCAGGCCGACAACTTCCACGGTGTCGGCGTCATCAACCCGATCACCGGCAAGCCGCTCTCCACCGCGAAGAGCACCAGCTGGACGAACGTCTTCTCCGACGAGATCGTCCAGATCGGTGCCGAGCGGCCGGACGTGGTCACCCTGACCGCGGCGATGCTGGCCCCGGTCGGCCTCAGCAAGTTCGCCAAGGCCTACCCCGACCGGGTCTTCGACGTCGGCATCGCCGAGCAGCACGCCGTCACCTCCGCCGCGGGCCTGGCGATGGGCGGCCTCAAGCCGGTCGTCTGCCTGTACGCGACGTTCCTCAACCGTGCCTTCGACCAGGTGCTGATGGACGTCGCCCTGCACCGTCAGCCGGTGACGTTCGTGCTCGACCGCGCCGGGGTCACCGGTGAGGACGGCGCGTCCCACAACGGCATGTGGGACATGTCCTTCCTGCAGGTCGTCCCCGACCTCGCGATCGCCGCCCCCCGCGACGCGCCGACCCTGCGCGCCGAACTGCGCGAGGCCGTCGCCACCACCGACAAGCCCACCGTGGTGCGTTTCGCCAAGGGCACGGTCGCCCCGGACATCCCCGCCATCGACACCATCGGCGGCGTGGACGTGCTTTTCCGGTCCCCGGCCGTCGCCCAGCGCCGCGAGGTGCTGCTCGTCTCGATCGGCGCGATGGCCACCACCGCGCTCGAGGTGGCCCGTCTGGTCGCCAGCCAGGGCATCGGGATCACAGTGGTCGACCCGCGTTGGGTCAAGCCACTGCCCATCGCCCTCGTCGGCCTCGCCCAGGACCACGACCTGGTCGTCACCATCGAGGACAACGGCCGGGTCGGCGGCGTCGGCTCGACGCTCGCGCAGCTCCTGCGCGACAACGACGTCGACGTGCCGCTGCGCGATTTCGGCATCGCCCAGCGCTTCCTCGAGCACGGCAAGCGCGACCAGATCCTCGCCGAGGTCGGTCTCGCCCCGCAGGACCTTGCCCGCAAGGTCGTCGAGGCGATCGCGAAGCGCCAGGCCATCCTGGACGACGACCCGACCGCGGTCGGTTCCTCGGTCACGTCGGCCGCGTCCTCGAAGCCGAAGTCCCCTGGTGTTCAGCGCAACGGCGACCACTCCGCCGCACAGCGAGTCGCCGACCAGCACTGACCTCTCACCACCTGACATCACCACCCGACGGCTACCCGACGACGCCCACCACCTGGCGGCGACGGGTAGCCGTCGGCGTCTGATCGGTGCGACGGCCGGGCGGGCAGGCGTGTCCGGCGGGCGACGCGAGCAAGTGGCTCGGCCGCGGGCCGCCGAGGGGCGGCGGGGATGTCGGGCAGAGCCCGGCCTAATCTGTTCTGGTGGGTCAGCATTCCGCGTCGGGCGCACGCGCACTCGCGAAGAACGCCCTGGATCCACGGTTGCCGTCTTCGAGCGCCGCCTCGGCCTCGGGCTCCTCGGTGGGTTCGGGTGTCATCCCGGCCCCGAACGGTTCGGTCACCCCGAGCGCGGCGTCGCGTTCGAGCGCGTCGTCCGATCCCGGCACGCCGCCGCCCGTGGGTTTCGAGGCGCCTGCGGGTTCTGAGGGGCCTGCGGGCACTGAGCCGGTCGCGGGTACTGAGCCGGTCGCGGGTTCTGAGCCGGTCGCGGGTTCTGAGGCGTCCGCCGGCTCGAAGGGCCGGGGGCCGCGCTGGTGGGTGACGCGAGGGGCGCTCGTCGTCGCGCTCGGGCTGTTGGCGTTGGCACTGGTCAGTCAGTGGAACGACGTCCGCGAGTCCTTTTCGCTGCTCACGGTGAGTGGCGTGGTCTCGTCCGGGGTGTTGACGGTGTTGGCGGTCGGGACGACGGTGCTGTCCTGGCGGGCGCTGTTGGCGGGGCTGGGGGCGAAACTGCCGCTGCGGGCGGCGGTGCGGATCTTCTTTGTCGGGCAGATCGGGAAGTACATCCCGGGCAGTGTGTGGCCGGTGCTCGCGCAGATGGAGCTTTCGCGCGACTACGGGGTGTCCCGGCCGAAGGCCGCGTCGGCGAGTCTCGTGGTGCTGGCGCTCGCGGTTCCCAGCGGTGGGCTCGCGGCCGCGGTCACGTTGCCGTTCGTGTCCGCCGACGCGTTGGCGCAGTACTGGTGGGCGCTGGTGGCGGTGCCGGTGTTCGCGGTGCTGCTGTGCCCGCCGGTGCTGTCCAGACTGTTGGAGCGGGCGTTTCGGCTGCTGCGGCGGCCGGGTCTTGATGTGCCGTTGACGTTGCGTCCGATCGCGGCGGGGGCCGGGTGGCTGCTGCTCAGCTTCGTCTGGTACGGACTGGCGACGTGGCTGCTCGTGCGCGACCTCGACCCCGAGATCGGCGGGGCGCGGCTGGTGACGCTCTCACTCGGCGCGTACGCGCTGGCCTGGACGGCCGGCTTCCTGGTGCTGGTGCTGCCGGCCGGGGCCGGGGTGCGCGAGGCCGTCCTGGTTCTCGCGCTCGCGCCCGCGGTCGCGAGTGGCCCGGCGACACTGGTGGCGCTGGTCGCGCGGCTGCTGGCCACCATCGCCGATCTGGTGTGGGCCGCGGTCGGGGTAGCGCTGCGTCCGCGTCATCCGGATGTGATCGAGACGAGTGAGCAGCCGAACCCGACCGAACCCGGCTGACAGCTGGACTGTGGGGCGGCTGGACGGCTGGACTCTGGGACGGCTGGACGGTCGGCCGTCAGCGGCGGCGGAACGCCCGGGCGGCGCTGCGTCGGAAATGCGATCGGGGCCGCCTGATTCGGGTGAGTCCGGGCAGGATAATGCCACCATCGACGGTTGACGTCCGGACAGGCGTTCGCTGGGGTGGGTCGCGGCGCGAGGGGGTCAGATGAACGGACCGGGCAACGAGAACCCGTCCGGTGAACACGAGCCTGAGCAGGGTGGCAGCGGGCTACCCGCAGCGGGATGGAACCACCCCTCGTCCGCCGAGGAGACGATGCGGGCTGTCCCCACGGATCGGGATCTGCCCCCGTTGGCCCAGCGTCCCGTCCCCCCGGCCTCCGCCTTTCGGCCCCGGCAGGCCGCTGCGGTCCCACCGGACACATCAGGATCAGCGCCCGCTTCGGCGGCTCCGGGCGGCAATGAGAGGTGGGCACCACCGATCGGTGGACCTGGCCCGGCCGGGCCATCCGCGCCGATGTCGTATCCGGCGCCGGGTCAGCCTGGGATGTCTGGTCATCCCGGCCCGTCTGGTTATCCCGGCACTGGTGGACGTCCCGGCCCCGTGGAACAGCGACCCCACCCGGGAGCGCCTGGTCAGCCGGGAGCGCCTGGTCAGGGTGGATGGTCCGGGTTCGGCGGGTCGCCAGTGCCTGGGCGACCCGCCGGTCCGTTGGGCCCCGCCGGCCCAGGTGGTGCGCCGGGTCCGGCTGGGGGACCTGTCGGTCCTGGCTGGCCAGCGCGGCCGGCTGGTCAGCCGGCTCTGGTTTCGATGGGCCCGATGGGCCCGATGGGCCCGATGGGCCCGATGGGCCCGATGGGCCCGGGGGGGCCGATGGGGCCGCCGGCATCGGGTTCCTGGGGTAGCCCGATCAGGCCAGGCGGGGTGCCACTGTCTCGGTCGGCGAGGCGTCGGCCGACGCGGTGGATCGTGCCGCTCGCGATCGTCGTCGCGCTCGCGGTCGGCGCGGGTGCCGCGGGTGTCCTGGTCCTCAGTGGGAGCGACAAGGGTCCGGCGAGTGCTGTCCGGTCCTATCTCGCGGATGTGCGGGCCGCCCGGTACGACGCGGCGTACAGCCGGCTCTGTGCGACGGTTCGCGGCACGCGGTCCCAGCGCGAGTACAGCACGATCATGCGGGCGTTCGACGGTGTCCGTGGCACGGTCGCCTCCTACGCGGTGCGCACCGTGCAGACCGTCCACCCCAGCGCCGCGGAGACGGTGCGCGAGGTCCAGGTGGACGTGCAGCGCAGCGGTGGCAGCGCCAGCCGGGAGTCGTACGACGTGGGCAAGGAACCCGGCGGCTACTGCCTGCTGACCGCCGGGTCGCCGTTCTCCCTCGGCTCGGGTGACAGTCCGCCGGACGCGGGTGGTTCCGGTGGTTCCGGCGGACCGAGCACGGGGACGGACCCCTTCGGCGGCGGTGGTAGCGGCGGTAGCGGCGGCGGTTCCGGCGGGCAGAGCGACGGCGACGCATCGGTCCACGCCGCCTGAGTCCCGCCCGTCCCGGACGGGACTCAGGCGGGGCGCGCAGCCGCGTGGTAAGCCATCAGGCCGAGGGCCGGGCGAGGACGCGAATCCCCGACCAACCCTCGGCCTGATGCCTGATGCCTGATGCCGGGCAGCGGCGGTCGGGCTAACCGGCGGCGGAGACACCCACGGTTTCGGTCGCCGGCCGGTCGGCGCGGACAGGGGTCGGCTGGTCGTCCACGAACGACGTGGGCTGGGCACCCCGGCGAGGCAGGGCGATCGCGCTGAGCAGGGCCATCGCGACGGCGATCGCGCCGAGCAGCACGGCGGGACGGGTGCCGTCGATGAAGCTGGCGGGCGAGTCGTATCCGCCGCGGGCGGCGAACACCGAGGACAGGACGGCGATGCCGAGCACCCCGCCGAGTTCGCGCAGGGCGTTGTTCGCCCCGGACGCCAACCCCTGGAACCGCTCGGGCACCACACCGAGCGCGACGGTGGCGACGGGCACGAAGAACAGGGCCATCCCGATGCCGGAGATGACGAACGGTCCGACGAGCGCGCCGTAGCTCATGTGATCGGACAGGACCAGGCCCATCCAGGCCAGGCCGATCGCGTTCAGGGCGAGCCCGGCCAGCAGCAGCGGTCGGCCACCGATGCGGTCGGAGACCGGGCCGGCGATCGGCGCGATCAGCAGCGGCATCGCCGTCCAGGGCAGGGTGCGGATACCGGCTTCCAGCGGCGAGTAGCCATAGACGTTCTGCAACGCCTGCGCCAGCAGGAAGATCGAACCGAACATGCCCATCGAGAACAGCAGGGCGGTGGCGTTCACCGCGGCGAACCCACGGATGCGGAACAGCGCCATCGGCAGCATCGGCGCCCCACCGGTCCGGGCGACCCGCAGCTCCCAGGCGACGAACGCGGCCACCCCGATCGCACCGGCGATGATGGAGGTCAGCACCGGCGTGCTCGTCCAGCCGTGTCCTTCGCCGCGGACCAGCCCGAAGACGATCCCGAACAGACCCGCGCTGATCAGCGCGACCCCGGTGAGGTCAAGACGCGATGTGCTGACGCGCGACTCGGCCAGCGCGCGCAGGCCGATCGGCAGGGCGATCAGGCCCACGGGCACGTTCACCCAGAAGATCCACTGCCAGCTGACACCCTCGGTGATGGCGCCGCCGATCAGCGGTCCGACCGCGACGGCGAGCCCGGTCATCGCGCCCCAGATCCCGAGCGCCGCTCCACGTCGTTCCGGCGGGACGGCCGACGCGAGCAGCGTGAGCGTCAGCGGCAGCACGAACGCGGCCCCGACGCCCTGCACCGCCCGGGCGGCGATCAGTGCCTCGATGGACGGCGCGAGCGCCGCGGCGGCGCTACCCGCGGTGAAGACGGCGAGGCCGCCGAGGAACACCCGGCGTCGGCCGAGTCGATCGCCGAGTGCCGCCCCGGTGAGCAGCAGCACCGCGAACGGCAGGGTGTAGGCGTTGACGGTCCATTCCAGGCCTTCGAGGCCCGCGCCGAGATCGGTGCGGATCTGCGGGAGCGCCGTGGTGACCACGAGGTTGTCCAGGGACACCATGAACGCGGCCAGGGAGGTCACGACGAGCGTCCAGGCGGTGCTGGGGCGTCGGGTCACGACCGTTCTCCTTCCAGTGTGGGGGCACTACACGAACTGTTGTGAGTACTCACTAGCCTCGGAAGGTAGTAAGCGACCACTACCTTCAAATGACGGACGTCGGGGCCTCGATGTGACAGGAAGGATCAGCGGGGAACGGCTGGGAGTTCGTCCACCGTGGAGGTCGGTCCAGGGTTGCTGGCGGGCTCGGTGTCGCCGTCGGGCTCGGTGTCGCCGTCGGGCTCGGTGTCGCCGTCGGGCTCGGGAAGGGGGTTGAGGAAGGTCGGGGAGCAGATGATCTGGGCCCACCGGTCGTCGACGGCGGAGAGATCCATCGCGACGCTCACGTTGATCAGCATCCCGTGGGCGAAGAAGACGCGCAGCTCGTCCACCGGCAGCCCGGTGATCCGCTCCACCGTCTCCCACAGTCGCCGGAACCCGCCGCGCGTCGCGAGCCGCACGTCCGGGTCGTAGCAGCCGGCGTAGGCGTGCAGCTGGGTGAGCAGGTAGGACCGGTCGGCGAGCAGCCCGGAGTAGGACTCCTTCATCGCGTCGAGGGCGGCCTTGCCGGTCCGCTCGCCCGCGGCCTGCTCGAACAGCGCGGCGGTGCGGGCGAAGCTGCTCTCGACAACCGCGATGAACAGGGCCTTCTTCGTCGGGAACAGGCGGAACAGGTAGGGCTGCGAGATGCCGGCCCGGGCCGCGATCGCCTCCGTGGACGTGCCGGTCAGCCCGCCGTTGGCGAACTCCTCGACCGCGGCCGCGAGCACGCTCTCCCGCCGCCGCTGCGCGCTCATCCGCGCTCCGGTGCCGTCCGTCCGTGTTGCCATGAGCCGTAAGGTAGTGGCCACTCACTACCTATGTCAACCCCGCCGTCGTCGACGGTTCCCGCGCCGACGGCACGGCGATCCAGGTGTACCGCGCGACCGGCGGAGGAGGCTGGTGGGAGAGGGCTCCCATTTAACGGCGAACAGAGTCGTCGTAGAACCGTATGATGCTGGCTATGGTCGGCGAAAGGTCCTCGCATGTCACGCCGCTGTCAGTGGCACGATCGCTGCGCCTGCTCGGCGAGCAGGTGTCGACCTGGCGGAAGCTGAACCGGCTGACCGCCGCGCAGGTCGCCGAGCGGGCCGGGATCTCACGGGACACCCTGCGCGCCATCGAGCAGGGCACGGGCACCGCGAGCACCGAGAACCTGTTCAGGGTGCTCCGCACCCTCGGGATCATGGAAGCCGTGGTCAGGGCCAGCGACCCGTACGAGACCGACGTCGGTCGACTACGCATGGACGAGATCCTTCCCAAGCGGGTACGACGCTGATGGCCGGGCGGGATCCTGCCGAGGTCACCGTCGAGCTCGACGGGCAGGAGAGCCGTCCGGCTGCGCCACCGTGAGCCGGCACCGACCTGCGTGAGCTTTACCGGCGGATCGTGTTCTCCATTCTGGCCGGGAACACCGACCGACCATGTGCGTCATCACGCGTTCCTGCGCGAGCGAGCTGGCTGGGTGCTCTCTCCCGCCTAAAAGCCAGGCCGACCGGATGGTGGTGGCCTACGACAGCGACCAGCGACGGATCGCGCGAGCGCTCGGCCCGGCCTGAGGCTCCGCTCTTCTCCGCTGACCCAGATCGACCTGTCTACTAAGAAGAACGAAAGTAACTGGACATGGATGGCACATTGTGATTTAATTCTTGCATGCGGGAGACGGACGGCCGGAAACTAGACCATGCCACGCTTGAATCTATCAGGATTCGCGTGGCTCGCCAGATCGTCGATGACGGGGCGAACGCTGACGAGCTGGCCGATTCGTTGGGCTTCAGTCGGGCGGCGGTGTTCTCCTGGGCGCAGCAGTACCGCGCTGGCGGTATTGAGGCATTGCACGCCAAGCCGATTCCCGGCAGGCCGAAAAAGCTGACGGAGGAACAGGCTGATCGGATCTACGCAATCCTCTACACGAAGACTCCCGATCAGATGCACTTCGACTTCCAGCTGTGGACACGTTGGATGGTCCGCGACCTCATCCAGCGGCTTCTCGGTATCAGCATCACCGAGCAGGCGGTCGGCAGGATGCTGCGGCGCTGGGGCATGTCCCCGCAACGTCCCGTCACGCAGGCGATCCAGCGCGACGAGGAGAAGGTGATGCGCTGGAAGACCGAGCAGTTCCCCAGGATCCGAGCCGAGGCGCGGAAGGTCGGAGCCACTGTCTACTTCGGAGACGAGGCCTCGGTGCGCACCGATCACCACAGCGGCACCACCTGGGCGCCCGTGGGGGAAACTCCCGTCGTCAGCCGCACAGGCGACCGGAAATCCGTTCTCATGCTCTCCGCGGTCAGCGCCCAAGGAAAGCTGCATTTCATGCTCCAGCAAGGCGGGTCGGTCGACTCCAAGGTCTTCATCGAGTTCTGCTCGAGACTGCTCCACGACGACGGCGGAAATGTTTTTCTCATCGTCGACGGCGCCAAATACCACGATTCGAAGGCCGTCCGCGAGTTCGTCGCCAGCACACAAGGGCGACTTCGCATCTTCCGCCTCCCGCCCTACGCCCCCGACACCAACCCAGACGAATGGGTCTGGAACAACGTGAAGACCGCCAAGGTCGGCCGAAAAATGATCACATCGGTCTCGGACCTGTATTCCAATGTTCTCGCCGCGCTCCGCAGGCTCCAGGAAAACCCGGGCCTCGTCATGGGATTCTTCGGTGATCCCCACCTCGCCTACATCAACTGGTAGCGAGTCCAGCTACTTTCGTTCTCCCTAGTATGTCGCAGATCACAAAGAGTTTTTGTCGGTGGCGAGCTCCGGTCTCCGGATGACCCGGACATCGCAGGCGCAACTCCACCGGGCGATCTTGCGGTAAAAGTCGAGGTCTGGGATATTTCTGCTCTACGGCTGAACGTCCCAGGGGTCGCGAGAGGGGGAATCCGGTGAAAGCGCACCCAGAAAGGATGACGCGAGGTGGATGACACCGCCTCCGCGGCGGATCTTCGGTGGTTCCTGGGGTTCATGGTGGTGCGAATGGCCTCGGAACTCCTGGCAGCCGTGGTCATCAGTCGTCGCCGGGGAGCGCGGCCCGCCAGGGTGTTCGCCGTCTGCTCCGAGTCCGTACTCGTTATCGCGTTCGGCCTCTGGACGCTGATCGCCTGGGGTGTGTGGTTTGTCCTCGCCTATCTGGTCGCCGAAGTGGTGTTGTCCGCTGTCGCGGTAGTGCGCTGGTTCCGGGACCGACAACGAGCCGGGATGGCTTTTCACCACGATGCGCGCGAGGACTGAGAACGGTGGGCAGCGCTTCGGTAGCCGGTTTCCTCTCCTGACCTGACCTTTCCGGCCGTCCTCAGTGGCGTGCCTGAGCCGGTCGGCTGATCAGAAGGTGGAGGCCTCGGCGTGGATGTGGTGGCGGCGCAGACCGGCGGCGCGCAGGGAGCGGACGGTGCTGGCGACCATGCCGGGGGGTCCGCAGACGTAGGCGTCGTGGTCGGCGAGGCGGGGGACCAGGGTGGTCAGCCGCTGGCAGGACAGGGGATCGTCCTGCTCGCCGGTGGGAGCCGGGCCGGTCAGGTAGTGGACGGTGGCATCGAGGTCGTCGGCGAGGTCGTCCAGTTCGCCGCGGAAGACGATCTGGTCGGCGCGTTCGGTGCGGTAGAGCAGGGTGATGTCGAGGTCGTCGTCGAGGGTGTCGTCGAGGTCCTCGAACAGGGCGCGCAGGGGAGCGATGCCCATCCCACCGGCGACGAGCAGGACCGGCCGGCGCGGGCGGGCCGCGGTGGTGAGCGCGCCGTAGGGGCCGGAGACCAGCAGCCACCGGCCGGGGGCGAGGCCGGCCATCGCGACGCTGTAGTCACCGACGGCCTTGACGGTGAACCGCAGCTCGTCCGACCGGGGGGCGGCGGACAGGGAGAACGGGTGGGAATGCCACCACATCGGCCAGTCCAGGGGTCGCAACCGGAAGTACTGGCCGGGCCGCGCGCCCACCGCGTCCAGCATCCGTCCGGACACGATGATCGAGACGACGCCGTGCGTCTCCGGTTCGACGGCGGCGACGGTGAACTGGTGGCGCAACGTGAGCCGGACGGGGGCGAGCAGTCGGTACCAGGCGAAGACGCCCAGCGCCGCCAGGTGCAGCGCCGTCCACAGCACCCGGGCGGGGCTGGTGAGCAGGTCAGGGCCGTAGAGCTGATGCGCGAAGCTGATCACGATGGCGGGGTGGACGACCAGGTGCAGCAGATGCCACCAGCCGTACGGCATCGCCCGGCGCACCGCGGGTACCGAGGTGACGACCGCGATCAGCAGCAGTACCAGGCCGAGCACCGCCAGCCACAGGTACGGCAGGTCGACGACCAGCCCGATCAGCGCCGAGGCGAACGGGGTCCCGACACTCGCCGCGTTCGAGGCGATCGCCAGCACCGCGTGCGCGACGATCAACGCCAGGAACGACAGCCCGCAGCCCACATGGATCAGCCGCGCCGGCCGCATCGCCACCGTCTGCTCGAACCAGGGCAGGCGCGCGGCCAGCACCACCTGGACGACCCCCAGGTAGCCCGCGACCAGCCCACACAGGCGTGCCGCGGCACCTGGTCCGCCGCCCGGGCCGGCCGGTGGTCGGTGCAGCACCCGGTAGGCCCACCAGCCGGCGACGATCAGCGCGCCACCGGTGACGAGCCCGACCACGACCGTCGACGGACGTAACGCCCGAACGGTCGACATGGCCCCAAACTAACCCGCGACCTGCGCCGCCACGACCCCGGGGCAGGGGCCCGCTCTGGTCAGACGGGGAGGGTGGCGACGCCGGGCGGGGTGAAGCGTTCGCCGGTGACGGCCTCGCTGACACCGGTGCGATCCAGGTACGGCGTGATGCCACCAAGATGGAACGGCCAACCGGCGCCGAGGATCATGCACAGGTCGATGTCGGGTGCCTCGGCGACAACCTTCTCCGCGAGCATCAGGTGGATCTCCTCGGCGAGCGCCCGCAGCGCCGCTTCACGCACCTCGGCCGCACTCGGCGCCACCGTCGACCCGCCACTGCCACCGCCACCGCCACCGTTGCTGCCGCTGCCGTTGGCGGCACTGGTGGACGTCCCACCCGCCGCGACGGCGGCGCGCAGGGCGGCGGCGGCCTCGGGATCGATGGTCTGAGTGCCATCCGGGCCAGCGGTGTAGATGCCGCCCTTGCCGGCCTCGACGAGCCGCGCGAGGCTCGACGGTTCGCGGAAACGGTCGGGGAAGGCGGTGTGCAGCGTCTCGGCCACGTGCAGGGCGACCGGCGGTCCGACCAGGGCCAGCAGCGTCAGCGGGGACATCGGCAGGCCGAGCGGGTCCAGGGCGTGGTCGACCTCGTCGAGCGGGGTGCCCTGCTCGGCGGCGGCGAGCACCTCGCCGAGGAAGCGGGTGAGCAGCCGGTTCACCACGAACGCCGGCCGATCGGCGACCAGCACCGCGTTCTTCTTCAGGGCCTTGGCCACCGCCAGCGTGGTGGCGACGGTCGCGTCGTCGGTGCGCTCGGCCCGGACGACCTCGACCAGCGGCAGCACCGCCACCGGGTTGAAGAAGTGCAGCCCGGCGACCCGCTCGGGATGCGCCAGGTGCGTCGCCATCTCGCTCACCGACAGCGCCGAGGTGTTCGTGAGCAGCACCGTCTGCGGTGAGACGACCGCCTCGAGCTCGGCGAAGACCTTCTGCTTGATGGACAGGTCCTCGAAGACGGCCTCGATGACGAGGTCGGCGTCGGCGAAGGCGTCCTTGGTCAGGGAACCGGTGACGTTCGCCTTGTACCGGCCGGCCTGGTCGGCGGTGATCCGGCGGCGTAGCAGCAGGTTGTCGATCTCCCGGTGGACGGCGGCGACCCCGGCGTCCAGCCGGGTGGCGTCCAGGTCGGTGAGCACGACCGGAACCTCGAGGCGATGCGCGAAGACCAGCGCGAGCTGGGACGCCATCAACCCGGCCCCGACCACCCCGACCTTCGTCACCGGCCGGGCGAGTGCCGGGTCGGGCCCGCCGACCGGGCGCCGGGCCCGCTTCTGCACCAGGTCGAACGCGTACAGCCCGGCGACCAGCTCCCCGGAGACGGACAGATCCGCGAGGGCCTGCGTCTCCGCCTCGAAACCGTCGGCCCGGGTGGCCGTCTCGGCGAGCGCGATCAGGTCGAGCGCCCGGTAGGGGGCGGGGGCCGCGCCGTGCAGCCGTCCGTCGGCGAGTTCGTGGCCGGCGGAGATGGCGGCAGCCCACGCGGCGCCGCGTTCCACCGGGGTGCGCGCGGCCACCGGGTCGATCTCGCCGCGCAGCACCTGTCCGACCCAGGTCAGCGCCTCCTCGAGGAAGTCGGCCGGTTCCAGCAGCACATCGCCAAGGCCGAGCTCGAACGCCTGCGGTCCCTTCAGCATCCGGTTCTGGCTGAGCGGGTTGTCCAGGATGATTTTGATCGCTCGCTGCGGCCCGACCAGGTTCGGTAGCAGCTGGCTGCCACCCCACGCCGGTACCAGACCGAGGAACACCTCCGGCAGCGCGAGCATCGGGATACCCGAGGACAGCGCCCGGTAGTCGCAGTGCAGCGCGAGCTCCAGGCCACCACCCAACACCGCCCCGTTGACCAGGGCGAACGTCGGCACTCGACGTTCGCCGAGGCGGCCAGAGCCCAACCGGACGAACGCCTCATGACCGAGGCGCCCGAGCGCCTCGAGGGCGGGTCGCACCGCGGCCGGATCGGTGATCGACGAACGGAACGCCAGATCGGCGCCGACGGCGAAGATGAACGGTTTGCCGGTCACCGCGATCGCGGCCACCGGCGGCTGGTGCGCCTCGATCTCGTCCACCGCGGTGAGGATGCCGCGCAGGCCGGCCGGGCCGAACGTGCTCGGCCGGGTGTGGTCCAGGCCGTTGTCCAGGGTGACGAGCGCGATCGGCCCCGCCACCCCGGGCAGTGTCACATAACGGACGTGGGTCGCGGTGACCACCTCGTCCGGGAACTCCAGCGTGACCTCGTCGTCGCTCATGACGCCTCTCCTGAAGGCTCGCGGGGTGCGGACTCGCGGATGCGGACTCGCGCGGTACGGACTCGCGGGTACGGACTCGCCGGCATGCGCGGTACCGGCGGCAGGCTCAGCCCGCGTCGCCGCCGGAGGTGACGGCCGGGTGGTGGGGGTTCTCCCAGATCGTGGTCGCGCCCATCCCCAGCCCGACGCACATCGCGGTCAGGCCGTAACGCACCTCGGGATGCTCGACGAAGTGGCGCGCCAGCTGCGTCATCAGCCGCACCCCACTGGACGCCAGCGGATGCCCCAGCGCGATCGCACCGCCGTACGGATTGACCCGCGGATCCTCGTCGGCGATGCCGAAATGGTCCAGGAAGGCGAGCACCTGCACGGCGAACGCCTCGTTGAGCTCGAACAACCCGATGTCGTCGATCGACAGGCCGGTGCGGGCCAGCGCCCGCTCGGTGGACGGGATCGGCCCGATCCCCATCACGTCGGGGCCGACGCCGGTGAACCCGTAGCCGACCAGGCGCATCTTCGCCGGCAGGCCGAGCTCCGCGGCGACCTCGGCGGCGGCGAGCACACAGCCGGTCGCCCCGTCGTTGATGCCCGCGGCGTTACCGGCGGTCACTCGGCCATGCGGACGAAACGGGGTCCGCAGCCCCGCCAGACCCTCAAGGGTGGTGGACGGGCGTGGCGGCTCGTCGGCGGTGACCAGATCCCAGCCGGTGTCGGTGTGGCGTGCCGCCATCGGCACCAGATCCGGCTGGATCTGGCCGTTCGCGTAGGCCTTCGCCACCTTCTCCTGGGACGCGAGGGCGTACGCGTCGGCCCGCGCCCGGGTGATCGCCGGGAACCGGTCGTGCAGGTTCTCCGCCGTCGACCCCATGATCAGTGCGGACGGGTCGACGAGCCGCTCGGCGATGAACCGCGGGTTGATGTCGGCGCCCTCACCCATCGGATGGCGACCCATGTGCTCGACCCCGCCGGCGATCGCCACGTCGTAGGCGCCCACGGCGATGGACGACGCGGTCGTGGTCACCGCGGTGACGGCCCCGGCACACATCCGGTCGACGGCGTAGCCGGGCACCGACTCGGGCAGGCCGGCGAGGATCGCGGCCGTACGCCCGATGGTCAGGCCCTGGTCACCGATCTGCGTGGTGGCGGCGATCGCCACCTCGTCGACCCGCGCCGCCGGCAGCGACGGATTACGCCGCAGCAGCTCCCGGATCACCCGGACGATCAGATCGTCCGCCCGGGTCTCGGCATACACACCCTTGGCCTTGCCGAACGGCGTGCGAACACCGTCGACGAAGACCACATCACGCACCTGGCCGCGGGCTGAACCGAACACGCTGGCCTCCCTGCCGGCAGCGCCCAGCCGCCGACTGCTCGCCGAGGAAGCCGACCGGCCACGATCGGCACCGGCGTGGACGCTGTGCCGGCACGGGCCATCCTACGCCCGAGGTTACCCATGGGTAGGAAGTTGCCCGCTATGCCCCGGGCGAGGTTCCCGCCGCCCCCGACGACCCACCGGGCGGCCCGGTCTCGTGCGCGGGCGGAGCCCCATGTGCCGCCGTTCCGCGCCCGCCACGCCCACCGCGCCCGCCACCGCGGGTGCGCGTACGTTCGGAGCCCCCGCCCGCACCCCGGCTGGACGAACGGACACCCGTGCGATCCACCGGCCGACCCGCGGCCTCGGCCGCGGCCTCGGCGCCTCCGGTGTCGGTGCCGGCCGCCACGGTCGCCCCACCCCGACCGCCAGCCCCAGCCTCAGCGCCGGCCACCGCACCAACAGCACCAGCGCCGCCAGCCGCGCCACGGGCGGGCCTGGCCTCGGGGGGTGGGTCGACCAGGGCTGCCAGCAGGACCTCGGCGGTGAGTTCACACTGCCAGGGACGGGCCCCACCGGCGACCAGCGCGCCACGCACCGTGGGGCCGGCCAACGGGCGCGGTGGCGACCAGGCCAGCCGCCGGGACAGCGCGGGTTCGAGCAGGTTCTCCACCGGCATGGTGTGCGCGGCCGCGACCGCCGCCAGCGCGGCCCGCACCCGGGCCAGCCGGGCCGCGGCCACCGGATCCCGTTCGGCCCAGCGGTTGGCCGGGGGAAGCCCGTCGCCACTGGGACCAGCCGGCGCCGGCAGCGCGTCGTCGGGCAGGGCGGCGGCACCGCGCAGCGCGTCCATCCAGGTGCTGGCGGTGCGCCGGATGCGGGGGCCGGAGAAGATCGGCAGCCGGATCAGGGCCGTGGCGTCGGTGGGGGCGTTGAGGACCGCGTCCATGATGGCGCTGTCGGGCAGGACCCGGCCGGGGGCGACGTCACGGGTGCGGGCGAGCCTGTCCCGCGCGGTCCACATGGCGCGCACGGCGGCGAGCTGACGGCGGGTACGGGCGCGGTGGATGCCGCTGGTGCGCCGCCAGGGTTCGGCCCGCGGTTCGCGTGGGGGCGCGGCCGCGATCGCGGCGAACTCCTGGTGGGCGAACTCGATCTTGCCCTGTTCGTGCAGCTCGGCCTCGAGCGCGTCGCGCAGTTCGACGAGCAGTTCCACGTCGAGAGCCGCGTACCGCAGCCATGGCTCGGGCAGCGGGCGGGTCGACCAGTCGGCGGCCGAATGCCCCTTCTCCAACCCGAAGCCGAGCACCCGCTCGACCATCATGCCCAGGCCCACCCGCTCGTAGCCGAGCAGTCGGCCGGCGAGCTCGGTGTCGAACAGCACCGTCGGACGCAACCCCAGCTCGGCCAGGCAGGGCAGGTCCTGGCTGGCGGCGTGCAGCACCCACTCGGCGTCGCCCACCGCCGCCTGGATGATCGACAGCTCACCCAGGGCGATCGGGTCGAGCAGCAGTGAACCCGTGCCGCGGCGGCGGATCTGGATCAGGTACGCCCGCTGGCTGTAGCGGTAGCCGGACGCGCGTTCGGCGTCGAAGGCGACCGGACCGGTGCCGGCGGCGAGCCGGTCGGCCGCCGCGGCGAGCTCCGCGGCCTCGGTGAGCACGGGAGGGACACCGTCGGCGGGCACGAGCAGCGGGATGGTCTCGCGGGCGCTGCTGTTGGGCTCACCCTCCACGTTTGCGCTTACACCCCCGCTGACCTGCTCTGTTGGATCTGGAACCGTCGCCGTCACGATCGGCGATCGTACGTCTGAATGCTCGCGGAGGCAGCTGCGCTGTTCAGCGAATCGCGCTGATTATACGCATGGTGGCGAGTCTGCCTGTTACAATGGCCAGATCGATTCACCCCGCGCGACGGGCCCGTTCGGGCCGGTGGCCGGGTTCACGGTGGCCGGTTCGTCGAACGTCTGGGCTTACGTCTCAGGCCCTTCGCTGCGGCAGCGGCACCACACCGGACAACGCCGGCGGCAGTCCGGCCATCGCGGCGAGCAGATCACCGAACGCCAGCACCTGGGCGATGGCGTCGGCCGGGTTCCACGGCGGCGCCGGTCCGTCGGTGCCGGGGCGGGTTCCTTCGGGGGGCAGCGTGCCCTCCAACGCCCAGCCGGGCGACCAGGAGCAGCGCAGCTCCACATCGAAGGTGTCACCCTCGGCTCGCAGCACCCCCATCCGCCGCGACGAGGTCGTCGTCACCGTGCCGCCCAGCACCCGCGCCTGGGCCCCGTGGGCGGCCAGCGCCTCACCCAGCCACGACCAGGTCACCTCGGCCAGCAGCGGGTCGGCGGCGATCTCCGCGTCGATCCCGGCCCGGGCATAGCAGACGATCCGCGAGGTGCCCTGCCAGGCGGGCTGCCCGTCCGGATCCATGAGGACGACCAGCCGGCCGGTCGCGACATCGGCGCTGTCGCCGGTCAGGCCGCCGGCCAACGCGAAGGCGAAGGGAGCGAGCCGGGTCGGCGCGCTCACCTCATGCACGGTGATCTCCGGGCGCAGCCGCCCGATACCGGTGCGCATGGCGTCGACGACCGCGTGAAAGAGCTGTGGGCTCGGCGTGTACGACTGCGCGGCCCCCATGACGGCAACGGTAGGACGTCGACCTTGATCGCGCTGTGCGGACGTCGGAGCGTGTGGGTTCGACCCCGTTGTGTGTGGCCGGTTGCCGCGGCGTAGCGGGGTGGCCGTGCGGTCACAGGTCGGGTGCGCAACGGGGCTGTGCAGGCTCGCGCCGGAATCCGCCGGACTGTGCAGACTCACGCCGGAATCCGCGGGGCGGACCGCTCCCGCCCACGCGCCGCCGTCTCCCGGGCCCCTGTCTCCCGGGTCGCCGTCTCCCGGGTCGCCGTCTCCCGCACGGACGGCTCACGGACGAGGAGCCCGTCGCGCCCGGCGTCGCCGCGCCTGTGGCCGCGGGTACTCGGCGTCGGTCCGATCAGCACGGCCGATCCGCATCCGGTGCAGGCCCACTCCGGACAGTCCGCGCCGTGCCCGTCCAGGCAGGGCGGCCGCTCGAACGACCGCTCGTCGCCGCAGACCACACAGTCGAGCACGATCTGATCGTCGAGGTCCACCCGGATCCGTTCCACCTGCGTCTCACTCCCCGCTCGCCGGCCCGTCGCGGTCATCGGAAATCCACCGGCGCAGGAACCAGGAACACGGATCAACGTGCACCTCTGTCCACTTTCCGACCGGACAGACGGTGCCACGGCAGACGTAAATGTCCGCGCATTCCTCGCGGCGTGTCGCGTGAGCCCGTCTCGGTCGGGTGTGGGCGTGACGTCCCTGCTCGGGCGACTCGCGACGTTCGTACCCCGACGTCGTCCGTCGGCGGCGGGCCCGGTCGTCTCCGACCAGGCTGACTCTCGGTAGTGGCCTTGCGGGGGGCTGCCCCCATCGTCTGGACGGGTGACCGGCGGATGGGTCGCCGTGGTCGCCTTCGAGGCCGAGGCGCCATCGCTGGTCCGGCCGGGTACAGCCGGGTCGTCGTGGTCAGGTCCGGGGTCGATGGGCCGACCGTGACGACCCGGGTGGGCGATTCTGTGCACCGGACCGTTCGGCCACGGTCACTTCGGAGCGTGATCGAAGGTCCGGTCCACGTGGAGCGGGTCGAGGCTGGGGGAGGGGGTCAGGGCCGGCCGGCGGCGGATGCGGGGCGAGGGGAGGAGCCGGCGGTGAACGCGGGACCGCCGGGGGTACCCGGTGCGCCGGGGTGCAGCCAGCGCCGTTCGACGAAGAACGGTGCCACCGGCAGCACCGACGCCACGAGGGCGAGGACGGTGCGTCGGCGGGGCCAGCGCCCGGCGAAGGCGAGATAGCCGACGAGGGCGCAGTAGGTCAGGAAGAGAACGCCGTGGATCGGCCCGAGCACGCGGACGCCGCCGGGGTGGTCCGCCGCGTACTTGATCACGGTGGCGACGAGCAGGAGCAGGAAGGACGTCGCCTCGGCGAGGGAGACCGCTCGGGCGGCGGTCAGGATCGAGGAGCCGCTGGGGGGTGCCTGACCGGTCATCGGTGACCTCTCCGTCGTGGTGCGTGGAATCGCGTCGTGGGCTGGGTCGTGGGCTGGGTGGTGATGCGTGGCGGTCGGCCTGGGCGGAGAGCCGATTGCGTCACATTCGGTCATTCGAGGTTCGCGCGGCCCGCGCAGCTCCCGGCCGTGGGTCGGGCGGAGGGAAACGGCGCAGAGCAGCGCGTTCTTCTACTGAGAGTAGAAGATAGTCGACGTCCAGAGGGCGGCCGGGACGCCATCGTGAGCATGCCGACGCCACGGCTCACCCGCGCGGGCCAGCCCGCCTGAGCCCGGTCGCACCCGCACTGTCGCGGCGGGCATGCAACGATCGAGGCATGTCTGTCGTCCACATCGACGCCGGCGCCGCTGTCGGTGCGCGGCGGCCGGATCTCGCAGCCACGGCTGCGTTCCTGCGCGCCTGCCGCGGTGAGCGGCCCGCGACCACACCCGTGTGGTTCATGCGCCAGGCCGGCCGGGTGCTGCCCGAGTACCGCAGGCTACGGGCCGGTATCCCGATGCTTGACTCCTGCCGCGACCCGGAGCTGATCACCGAGATCACCATGCAGCCGGTGCGGCGGTTCCGCCCGGACGCCGCGATCTTCTTCTCCGACATCGTCGTGCCACTGGTCGCCCTCGGGCTCGACATCGACATCGTGGCCGGTGTCGGGCCGGTCGTCGCCGAGCCGGTGCGGGACGCGGCCGGTGTGGCGCGGCTGCGCGAGCTGGTGGCCGACGACGTCCCCTACATCGCCGACGGCGTCCGCTCGCTGCTGCGCGAGCTGGGCGACACACCGCTGATCGGTTTCGCCGGAGCACCGTTCACCCTGGCCAGCTACCTGGTCGAGGGCGGGCCGAGCCGCAACCATCTGCGCACCAAGGAACTGATGTACAGCGAGCCGAAGCTCTGGCACGATCTGCTCGACCGGCTGGCCGGGATCACCACGGCGTTCCTGCGGGTCCAGGTCGACGCCGGGGTGGACGCGATCCAGCTGTTCGACTCCTGGGCGGGCGCGCTCAGCGAGGCGGACTACCGTCGTTACGTGGCCCCACACAGTGCGAAGGTGCTCGGCGCGTTCGCCGGGCAGGTGCCCCGTATCCACTTCGGGGTCAACACCGGTGAACTGCTCGCTGCGATGGGCGAGGTCGGTGCGGACGTGGTCGGCGTCGACTGGCGGGTCCCGCTGGACGCGGCGGCCCGCCGGGTCGGCCCGCACCGCGCGGTGCAGGGCAACCTGGACCCGGCGGCCGTCTTCGCCCCGCACGACGTGCTGGACGCGAAGATC
The DNA here is from genome assembly GCF_023243055.1 of Frankia sp. AgPm24. Classification (NCBI taxonomy): domain Bacteria; kingdom Bacillati; phylum Actinomycetota; class Actinomycetes; order Frankiales; family Frankiaceae; genus Frankia; species Frankia sp. AgPm24. Next base: position 34,290 of record NZ_JALKFW010000208.1, read on the forward strand.
CGGGACGTGCTGGCGCGTGGCACGGCGGCACCGGGGCACGTGTTCAACCTCGGGCACGGTGTGCTGCCCGAGACGGACCCGGGTGTGCTCGCGCACATCGTGGACGTCGTCCACGCGGGTTGATCCAGGTGCTCCCGCGAGCCCGGGTAACCGGGGCGCGCGGGGCGAAAGTGCGAAGCGGTTCGTGAGTTCGAAGTTCGTGGCTCTGCGAGAGGGCGGCAGGAACGTGCGGGTTGTCATCGTCGGTGCGGGCGTTTCCGGGCTCGCCGCCGCCCACGCGCTGGCCGGTCAGGCCGAGGTCACCGTCCTGGACGCGGCCGAGCGGGTCGGCGGCAAGCTGCACACGACGCCGATCGAGGGGATGGACGTCGAGGAGGGCGCCGAGTCGTTTCTTGCCCGGGTCCCCGACGGCCTGCGGCTGGCCCGCCAGATCGGGCTCGGCCATGACGTGGTGCATCCGGCCACGACGTCGGCGTCGCTGTGGATTCGCGGCCGGCTGCGGCCCATCCCGCCGAACACCATGCTCGGGGTGCCCACCGACGCGTTCGGCCTGATCCGTTCGGGTGTGCTCTCGCCGTGGGGGATGCTGCGGGCCGCCGCCGACCTCGCCCTGCCGCGTTCGCAGTTCCCCGAGGATCCGACCGTCGGCGCCTTCGTCGGCGCGCGGGTCGGCCGAGAGGTCGTCGACCTGCTCGTCGACCCGCTGCTCGGTGGTGTGTACGCCGGCCGGGCCGACGCGCTGTCACTGCGGGCCACCGTGCCCCAGCTCGTCCCCATCCTCGCCGAGGACCGTTCGCTGCTGCTCGGCGCGCACCGGGTGCGGGCCCGCACCGGTCCCGCGCCCAGCGCCGCCGCCACACCGGTGTTCGCCAGCGTGCGCGGCGGCCTCGGCGGGTTCGCCCGGCGGCTGGCCGAGCGCTGCGGCGCCACCGTGCGCACCGGCGTGTCCGTGCGGGCGCTGGAACGCACCGCGTCCGGATGGCGGGTGGTGTGCGGGCGTGACCGCACCGGGGTGACCCCCGAGCCGCTGCTGGCCGACGCGGTGATCCTCGCCGTGCCCACGGGAGTGGCCCGCTCGCTGCTGCGCCCGATCGTTCCGCACGCCGCGGCGCCGCTGGCCGGCGTCCCGTACGCCTCCGTCGGGCTGGTGACGCTCATCTACCGGGACGTCACCCCGCCGCCCGGCAGCGGCTTCCTGGTGCCGGCCAGGGCGGGAACCGCGGTGAAGGCGGCGACGTTCCTCACCACGAAGTGGCCGCATGTCGGCGCGGCGGGTCTCACGGTGGTACGCGCCAGTCTCGGGCGGGCCGGCGCCGAGGGCGACCTGACCCGTGGTGACACGGAGCTCGCGGGGATCGCGGCCGCCGAGATCGCGCAGATCACCGGGTTGCTGGCGCGTCCGATCGCGTCCCGGGTGAGCCGTTGGGAGGGTGGGCTGCCGCAGTACCTGCCGGGCCATCTGAACCGGGTCGCCGCCGTGCGCCGGTCCCTGCCCGCCGGCCTCGCCCTGGCCGGCGCGGGCTACGACGGGATCGGCATCCCCGCCTGCATCCGCTCGGGTGAGGCCGCCGCCGCCGCGGTGCTGCGGGGGGCCGTCCGCGCCACGCATGGTGGCCCGACCCAGCCGGCGGCCCCCGGAGTCTGACCGCGATTCCGGCCGGGTGGGCCCGGCCGGCCGACCATGGAGACCGCTGAATGCCGGAGTCCACGAAGTCCGCCAACGAGCTCAACGCCGAGCTGCTCTACACCGGGTGGTCGGTCTTCGCCGCCGACCGTCGGCTGCCCGCCGAACGGGGCGCCCTGACCGACGAGGTCGAGGCGCTGCTCGAGGGTGCCCTCGCCAAGGACGTCTACACCCGCGGGCTCTACGAGCTGTCCGGCTACCGGGCTGACGCCGACCTGATGCTGTGGTGGACCAGCCCCGACCCGGATCTGCTGCAGGAGACCTACCAGCGGTTCCGCCAGACCACACTCGGTGGGCATCTGCGTCCGGTGTGGTCGTCGGTCGGGCTGCACCGCCCGGCCGAGTTCAACCGCAACCACATCCCGGCCTTCGTGCGCCGGGAGGACCCCCGTACGTATGTCTGCGTGTACCCGTTCAACCGTTCCCTGGAGTGGTATCTGCTACCCGATTACGAGCGACGGGGGATGCTCGCCGAGCACGGCATGATGGGGCGCGAGTTCGAGGACGTCCGGGCGAACACCGTGGCGTCGTTCGGTCTCAACGACTACGAGTGGCTGCTCGCGTTCGAGGCCGACGAGCTGCACCGGATCGTCGACTGCCTGCGCCACCTGCGCGCGAGTTCCGCCCGGCGACACACCCGGCTGGAGACCCCCTTCTACACCGGCGCCCGCAAGCCCGTCGCCGACATCATCGCCGCCCTGCCGTAACAGGGCCGCTGACCTGCGAGAACAGTCGGTCGCCGCGCGCGGGTGCGGGGCTGCCCGCCCCCTGACGCAGTCGGCGTCTGCCTGGGCGCCCCCACCCGTCCGGCAGACGCCGACCGTTCTGTGGCCGTGCTCGTGGTGCGCCGTCGTGCGGGTCGGACCACGGTCCACGGCAGGTGTTGCGTCCGCGCTCCCACAGAGGTCAGGAGCCCGGAAGCTCCCCGGCCACACCCAGGAGCATGACGCACAGTAGCACTATCGTCGCTTGTTGTATACACAGCGTGTCGCTCGGGTTCCTGGTCCCCGCATGTCGTGACCAGAGTGCAATCACGGAAATCCGGTTGCGTCGAGTCATCGGATCGTGGCGCCATCTCTGTTACCTTGAGTCGCCGCAAACGGACGGATGACGCCGTGGCAACGGGCGATCCATGTGCCTCGAATGGGTGGGTGCCCCATCCGCCCGCTGGTGGTTCGGCCTGAGAGGGCCGGTAACGTTGCCCATGAGCAGGGCGCCGGTCATGCCAGGTGTTCGGTCTGGTCCGCCGTGGCGGCCCAGACACGATCACGGGCGTGCGGCCCAGGTCCGCGAGCGGGTGCGAGTCGTCCTCGTGCCGTCCGTGGGGCTCATTCAGTGGCGGGGGAAGAGCGCTGGAGGTCCGGTCGATGCATCACCGAAAGATGAGCTCGCCGCCGCCGGAGCGACCCCCGGCCAGAGGCGGTCGGAACAGGTTCTCGCGTCGATCGAACGGGATAGACCGACCGCGCCAGGCCGGGCGGTCGATGCGGTACGGGCGATCGGCGGGGGAGTCACACGTTAACGCGAACTACTGCGAGCCGGCGCAAACCGGACTAGTCCAGAGGTGACCGACACCATGTCGGGTAATCGGCGCTCGGGCGGCCCCAACGTCGTCGCCCGGCCGCGCGACGACCAGGGTGCCGGCGTGCAGTATCCGCCGGTACGGCCGCAGTACGGGCCGGACGGCGCACATCCCAGCGGTCCCATGAGCCCGGGTGGGCCCGCCGATCCTGGCGGGTTCGGCGGTCCCGGTGGCTATGGCGGCTCCGGCGGACCGGAGCCGCCCGACGGGGCCGGCGGGGTACCGGGTCAGGGGCGCGGTGGCCGCTCCCGGCGCGGGTCGAACGCCGGGTCGCTGGGCTCGTCGGTCGGGCGGCACAGCGCCGCCCGGGCGGGCGGCGACCCGTCGCTGGCCTACCGGGCCCAGGTCAACTGGGAACGTCGCTACGTGCGGATGCTGCTCGGGTTCGACGCGGCGGCGTGTGTGCTCGCCGCCGCCCTGGCCTTCTTCGTCCGGTTCGGCAACCTGGTCAGCTTCGACACCGAACCGATCTCGATCAAGCCGTACATCCTGATGACGGTGCTGCTGCCGCTGGCCTGGGTGCTGGCGATGTCACTCAACCGGGCCTACGAGAGCCGGTTCCTCGGCGGCGGCTCGGAGGAGTTCCGCCGGGTGGTCAACTCCGCCGCCCGGCTCACCGCCGCGGTGGCCATCGCCTCCTACGCCACCAAGGCCGAGATCGCCCGAAGCTACGTGCTCATCGCCTTCCCGGCGGCCACCGTCTTCTCGGTGGCCGGGCGGGTGATCGGCCGCGGCATCCTGCACCGGATGCGCCGCTCCGGGCGCTGCCTGCACCGGGTTCTGGTCGTCGGGGCCGGCGAGTCGGCGGCCACCCTCGTGCGACTGGCCCAACGAGACCCGACATCCGGCTGGGCCGTCGTCGGTGTCGTGCTGGACCGCTCACCCGGCCGGCACAGCCACGACCGTCCCGAACGCAGCGGCTTCGACCTGCTGGGCGTGCCGATCGTGGGCACCTCCGACACCCTGCACACCGCGATCAGCGCCACCCACGCCACCACGGTGGCGATCTGCCCGCAGATGGACGGCGAGACGCTGCGCCGGGTGCTGTGGACGCTGGAGGGCAGCGACGTCGACGTGCTGGTCTCCTCGGCACTCACCGATGTGACCGGCCCGCGGATCTCGATCCGGCCGGTGGCCGGGCTGCCGCTGCTGCACATCGAGGAACCGGAACTGTCCGGCACCCGGCGGGTGATGAAGGGCGTGTTCGACCGCTTCGTCGCCATAACGGTGATCCTGCTGTTCTCGCCGCTGCTGCTCGGCCTCGGCCTCGCGGTGCGCCTCACCAGCCGCGGTCCGGCGCTGTTCAAGCAGATCCGGGTCGGCCGCGGCGGCGAGCACTTCACGATGTTCAAGTTCCGCTCGATGTACATCGACGCCGAGGCCCGCAAGGCCGACCTCGAGTCGCACAACGAGCGGGGCGAGGGACTGCTGTTCAAGATGCGTGACGACCCGCGCATCACCCGGGCCGGCAAGTTCCTGCGCAAGTGGTCGCTGGACGAGCTGCCGCAGCTGTTCAACGTGCTCAACGGCACCATGTCGCTGGTCGGTCCGCGCCCACCGCTGCCCAGCGAGGTCGCCCGCTACGAGGACGACGTGCACCGCCGCCTCATGGTCAAACCGGGTCTGACCGGCCTGTGGCAGATCAGTGGCCGCTCCGACCTCGAATGGGACGAGTCGGTGCGCCTGGACCTGCGCTACGTGGAGAACTGGTCGCTGGCGATGGACTTCGTCATCCTGTGGCGCACCGTCTTCGCCGTGCTGCGCCGCGAGGGCGCCTACTGATCCGCCGGCTCGCAGCCCGGGCGCCGGCCACCTCTCGGGTGGGTCGGCGCCCGAGCTCAGTCGGCGGCGAGCCAACCGGCCAGACGCAGATGGTCGAGCACCCGGTCGACGGACTCCTCGGGCGAGAGCCGGGCGGTGTCGACGGTGACGTCGGCGTCCTGCGGCACCTCGTACGGGTCCGAGACACCGGTGAACGCGGGGATCACCCCGGCCCGGGCCTTGGCGTACAGACCCTTGCGGTCACGGGCCTCGCACACCTCGACCGGCGTCGCCACATGGACGAGCACGAAGCCCCCGCCGGCCGCGCGGACCATCGCCCGTACCTCGGCGCGCACCTCGGCGTAGGGGGCGATCGGCGCGCACACCGCGGTGCCTCCCGCCCCGGCGACCTGCGCCGCGACGAACCCGATCCGGCGCACGTTGGTGTCCCGGTCGGCGCGGTCGAAGCCGAGGCCCTTCGACAGATGGGTGCGCACCACATCCCCGTCCAACAGGGTCACCCGGCGCCCACCCTCCTCGAGCAACCGGCAGACCAGCAGACCGGCCAGCGTCGACTTGCCGGAGCCGGACAGCCCGGTGAACAGGACCGTCAGCCCCCGCCGCAGCCGCGGCGGCACCGCCCGGGTCAGTTCGGCGGCCACCGTCGGCGGGGTGAGCTCGGCGGGAATCGGCCCACCGCTGTCGAGCAGCGAGGCGAGCTCGTCGCGCCCCGGGGCACCGATCGCCGGACCGGTCAGGCTGCCGGTCAGACCGTAGGCGCTGGCCAGTTGGGCCCGCTCGGCGGTGAGCCGGGACAGTGCGGCCGCCTCCAGGCCAAGGTCGACCGGTGTGCCACGGTTGACCGGGGTGCCGAGATCGCGGGCCGCGCCGGGTTCGGCGTCGACACCGGCGCCATCCTGGCCCGGTGTCGGGACGCCGTCCCCGTTGCCGCCAGCGGTGGCAGCGCCGGCAGTGGCTCCGGCGGTGGCCCCGGTGCTGGTCGGCCCGCTCAGGACCGTCGCGCTCAGGCCCGGCTCACGCGGCGTCACCAGCAGCGGCGAGGGCAGTGCGGGGACGAGCACGAGCAGGCTGCGCCGGCCGCGCGTCGCATCACCGGGCGCGGGACGACGGTAGGGGTCGGGCGTCGGCTCACGGTGGCGCCCCGATCCCCCGGTGCCCAGGGCGTCGGAGGCCACCGCCTCGGAGGCGAGCGTCGCCTCGGAGGGGCGCAGCGGCGCGTCGACGGCGTCCAGCGCCGCCAGCAGGCAGCGCACCCGCAGATGGTGGCGGGCGTCCGCCGGGTCGGCCCCACCGACCGGGGCGAGCACGACGCAGCGTTTGCCCTGCCGGGTCAGCGCCCGGATGCGTCCGACGTCCGCGGTGTGCAGCAGACCGTCGGCCCACACCGCCCACGCGGCACCCTCACCGACCTGGGGGCCGATCCAGCCGCGGGCCCGTAGTTCCGCGCGCAGCTGGTCCGGGGTGAGCCGCAGGTCCGGATGGTCGGGGTGATGCGGCAGCCGGATGCCCTCGAGCTCACCGACGAGGCGTACCGGCCCCGCCCCACCCTGCCCCGCCCCACCCTGCCCCGCCCCGCCCTGCCCCGTACCCGGCACCGGGATCGTCGCCCCCACGTGCAGGGCGGCGATCATCACGCCCTCGGCGTCGCGCAGCGCGACGCTCGACCCGGGCGCCGGCACCTGCGGTGTCGGGTCGAGACCGGTCGGGACGATCAGGGTCGGCACCGGGACCCCGGCCACCTCGTCCTGCGCCGGGTAGCCGGGATGCGGGCCGTAGGCGCCCACGAGCAGCAGCTCGAGCCCGGCGAGCTGCGCCGGCGTGAGGGTCAGTGACGACCAGTCCCGCGAGGCCGAGGTCAGCTCGGCCGCCCGGGCCGGACCGACCAGCGTCAGCAGCGGATCACCGCCGGCGGACGCCGCGGGATGGCCCGCGGACCCGGTCGAGCCCGCGGCGGGGTCCGTCGGGGAGACGACGTGACGATCAGGATTCGGAGCAGAGGTGGCACTCACACTCGCGACCGTAGCGGGTGACAGACTCCCCTTCGATGAACACCGACGACACCAGCCAGCCGGCTCGCGTTCCCGTCGACATCGCGAGCGACGAACTCGACGACAATGACCTGGCCCGGCGTTTGGCCACGGATGCCGGCAAACTTCTGCTCAGGATCCGCGACGAGGTGGGGTTCGCCGAACCCGCCACGCTGCGCGACGCCGGGGACGCCCGCTCGCACCAGCTGCTGGCCCGGGCCCTGGCCCGCCACCGGCCGCTGGACGCGGTGCTGTCCGAGGAGGGTGTGGACGACCCGGCGCGGCTGGCCGCCGAACGCGTGTGGATCGTCGATCCGCTTGACGGCACCCGCGAGTTCGCCGAGCCCGGCCGCGCGGACTGGGCTGTCCACGTCGCGTTGTGGGAACGCGGTGAGCTCGTCTGCGGCGCGGTCGCGCTGCCGGCGCTGGGCGTCACGCTGCCGGCTGCCGCCGCCGCGCCGCAGACCCGGCCGGTGGTGAGCCCGCCGCGGATCGTGGCCAGTCGCACCCGAGCCCCACTGCTGGTCACCCAGGTCGCCGAGGCGCTGGGGGCGACGATCGTGCCGATGGGGTCGGCGGGCGCGAAGGCCGGCGCGGTCATCCGCGGTCAGGCCGAGATCTACCTGCACGCCGGGGGCCAGTACGAATGGGACTCCGCCGCGCCCGTGGCCGTGGCGAGGGCGGCCGGCCTGCACACCAGCCGCCTCGACGGCTCGGCGCTGCGCTACAACCAGCCCGACCCGCTGCTACCGGACCTGGTCATCTGTACGGCGCCGCTGGCCACGGCCGTGCTCGCGGCCATCGCCGCCGCCGGATGAGCTCCCGGGCGAGTCGCCGGGTGATCAGAGTGCGCCCGGTGGGCGTCTGGTGACAGCCGTGTGACGTGGGTGAGCTGCTTAACGGTGGCGAAACCAGCCTACGGACGCTGGGGTCGGCTAGTTTGGACGGATACACCGGCTCGACGAGGGGTATCCGCGTGCCTGTCAGGGGTTACGAGCTCACCCACCTGCAGATGCTCGAGGCCGAAGCGATCCACATCTTCCGTGAGGTCGCGGCCGAGTTCGAGCGTCCCGCGTTGCTGTTCAGCGGCGGCAAGGACTCGATCGTCATGCTGCGGGTGGCGGAGAAGGCGTTCTGGCCCGCGAAGCTGCCGTTCCCGCTGCTGCACATCGACACCGGGCACAACTTCGACGAGGTGCTCGCGTTCCGCGACCATCGCGCCAAGGAGCTCGGCGCCCGCCTGGTCGTCGCGTCGGTGCAGGCCGCGATCGACGCCGGCACGCTGACCGAGGACACCCGCCCGGGCGCGTCCCGCAACCAGTTGCAGACCCCGGTGCTGCTCGACGCGATCGCCGACAACCGGTTCGACGCGGTCTTCGGTGGCGCGCGCCGCGACGAGGAGAAGGCCCGGGCCAAGGAGCGGGTGTACTCCTTCCGCGACGAGTTCGGCCAGTGGGACCCGAAGAACCAGCGTCCCGAGCTGTGGTCGCTGTACAACGGCCGGCACCGGCCCGGTGAGCACATCCGGGTGTTCCCGCTGTCGAACTGGACCGAGCTCGACATCTGGCGTTACATCGCCCAGGAACGGCTCGAGATCCCCTCGATCTACTACGCGCACAGCCGCGACGTCGTCGAGCGCGACGGCATGCTGCTCGCGGTCACGCCGCTGACGCTGCCCCGCCCCGGCGAGACCCCGGTGCCCCGCCGCATCCGCTACCGGACGGTCGGTGACATCACCTGCACCGGTGCGGTCGAGTCGACGGCGCGCACGCCCGAGGAGGTCATCGCCGAGGTCGCGGCGACCAGGATCACCGAACGTGGTGCCACCCGCGCCGACGACCGGGTCAGCGAGGCCGCCATGGAGGACCGCAAGCGGGAGGGGTACTTCTGATGGCCGAGCTGCTGCGCGTGGCGACCGCCGGGTCCGTCGACGACGGCAAGTCGACGCTGATCGGCCGGCTGCTCTACGACACGAAGTCCCTGTTCACCGACCAGCTGGCGGCGGTCGAGCGGACCAGTCGGGAACGCGGCGACGGCTACGTCGACCTGGCGCTGCTCACCGACGGCCTGCGCGCCGAACGTGAGCAGGGCATCACCATCGACGTCGCCTACCGCTACTTCGCGACCCCCCGGCGGTCGTTCATCCTCGCCGACACGCCCGGGCACGTGCAGTACACCCGCAACATGGTCACCGGCGCCTCGACCGCGGACCTCGCGCTGCTGCTCGTCGACGCCCGCAAGGGTGTGGTCGAGCAGACCCGCCGGCACGCCTTCCTCGCCTCCCTGCTGCAGGTTCCGCACCTGGTGCTGTGCGTGAACAAGATGGACCTCGTCGACTTCGACCGGGAGATCTTCGAGAAGATCAAGGAGGAGTTCCGGCATTTCGCGGCGAAGCTCGAGATCGTCGACGTCACCGCGATCCCGGTCTCGGCGCTCAGTGGCGACAACGTCGTCTCGCGTTCGCCCAGCACCCCCTGGTACGACGGCAGTTCGCTGCTGCACCATCTGGAGGAGCTGCACATCGCCTCCGACCGCAACCTCATCGACGTCCGGTTCCCGGTGCAGTGGGTGGTGCGTCCCCGCAGCGAGGAACTACCCGACTACCGCGGCTACGCGGGGCAGGTCGCCGGCGGTGTGCTCAAGCCCGGCGACGACGTCATCGTGCTGCCCTCGGGTCTGACCACGCGGGTCGCCGGGATCGACAGCTTCGATGGCCCGGTCGACGAGGCGTTCCCGCCCATGTCGGTGACCGTGCGCCTCGAGGACGACCTGGATGTCTCCCGCGGCGACCTGATCGCCCGCCCGAACAACCAGCCCACGGTCGGCCAGGACATCAACCTGATGGTGTCCTGGATGGTGGACGCGCCGCTGCGTCGCCGGGCCCGGATCGGCGTCAAGCACACCACCCGCTCGGTGCGGGCGATGGTCACCGACATCTCCTACCGCGTCGACATCGACACCCTGCACCGGGACGAGACCATCGACACCCTGGGCCTCAACGACATCGGACGGATCGCGCTGCGCACGACGTCCCCGTTGTGCTACGACCCCTACCGCCGCAACCGCACGACGGGCAGCGTGCTGCTCATCGACGAGGTCACCGGCACCACCCTCGGCGCCGGCATGATCCTCTGACCGTCGGCCATCCGGCGTAGGTCGCCGTCCGCGCCCTGCTCTTCCGTGACGGCGAGCAGGCGGAGATCACCTTATTCGTCGGGCCGAAGGGCACGGTCGGGTGGGACGCGGGTATCGCCCGCGGCGGCGAATCCGGCCAGCATGGGCAGCCGGTCGTTGTTGGCGACCATGGCCGGCGACTCCAACCAGGCCCGGTAGGCGCCGCGCTGACGCGGGGTCATCGCCGCGACCGCCAGGGGTGCCCCGGTGGCGTCGAGAAAATCGGTCCGCGCTCCGGTGATGAAGCCATCCTGATGCGGATCGCCGGTGTAGGTGCGGCGCCGCCCGGCGTCATCGGTCACCGTGACGGGCCGAAGCGGATCGCTGGCGCGCCGCGCCCACAGCAGCCGGGCGCTCGACTCGTAGACCCCGACCCAGTCAGGCAGATCGCGGGCGGCCGCCCGCAGACCGGCCAGGACACGGCGGGGGCCGGCGGTGCTGGTGTCCCGGTATCGCTGGCGGATCGCGATCTCGAGCGCGTCGACGGTCAGCCCGACCGTCATCCTGGTGATGGTTCCCGAGGGGTTCGACGGTTCGATGGACGTCGCGACCGTGGCCAGCAGCTCCAGGATCGCGCCCTGGCGACGCCGATGGGCGGCACCGGACGCCGCATGGTCACGCACGACATCATCGGCCGCGTCGACCAGCACCTGGGCGAAGAACGTCTGCGCTCGGACGGCCCGCAGGTAGCCCAGCGCGCGGGGACTCGAGGGATAGCCACCGGCAGGCTGGTTCCAGCCCCGGGTTCGGGCCGCCAGCCGAGCCTCGAGATCGACGCCGTAACCGGCGGCGTCACGGGCCAGCGAACCGGCCAGCGCACCACCGCGCAGACACTCCCGCAGCAGCGCCCGCCAGGCGGCGGCGGGCACGTCCGCCAACCCGTCGGCCGGGTCCCCGCTGTCGGCCCGACCCGGTACCACCGCTGTCACCGTCGCGTAGAGCTCGTCACGGTAGGTGTGCAGCACCGGGACGAACGCCGCCCGCAGCCGCGGCGGCAGCGTCGGTTGGTCGGTCGCGGCCATCGTCCGGACGAGCCGCCCGACGAAGGACGCGCTGCCGGCCGGATCGGCGGCCCGCGCCGCCGGCGAGCCAGCCGCGGCGATCACCCGTGACCAGGCGGCAAGCGTCGCCGCCGGCAGGGTGGCGACCCGCACCGGCAGCCGCAGCGCGCCGATCATCGACGCCCCGACGGCCAGCTCGACGTGACGTGCGGCGACCTGCGCCACCAGCGCGGGCTCAAGCCGAATCGCGTCGAGCAACGCCACCTGGTAGGCACCGGCCCGCGGCCCGTCGTCGACCGCCTGCGCACGGATACCGGCACCGGTCACACGCGGGTCGGTGATGCCGTCGCCGGCGCCGAAGGTCAGCCGGGCGAGCCGGTCAAGCAGCGTGCGGTCGAACCGCCCGGCGCCGAGCAGGGGAGTGAGCAGCACCGCGTCAACCCGGTCGGTGCGCCCGGTGACGTTGAAGCGGCCCAGCCAGGCATCGTCGAGACCACGGAACCGACTGTAGGCGGCGAAGGTGCGCCCCAGCAGCGCGTGCGCCTGCGGTTGGTCCACGCTCGAGGTCGGCGGCGGCCGGTGACCCAGCGGCCCCGGGACGTACCCGGCCAGCCGGGTGAGCAGCGCCGCGAGCCCGGCCGGACCGAGCGTGTCGTAGAAACCGGCGACGAACTCCGGATCGTTCGCCCGCGCGCCCAGCAGCCGCAGCGCCGCCGGCCGGGCCCCGCCACCCTCGCTGGCGCCGCCGGTACCCCCCGGGCCGCCGACGCCAGACGCGCCGGGCGACCCCAGCCGCCGGCCTGCCCGAGCATCATGGCCGCTGCCGCTGCCGCTGCCGCTGCCGCTGCCGCTGCCGCTGCCGCTGCCGCCGGAACCGCCCGTCAGTAATGTCGCCGCCGCCCGCCCCGCCACCCACGCGGCCGTGTGCGCCGACGCCGTGCGCGCCATCACGGGCAGCACGTGAAGGTCCCTCGCCGCGAGCGACACCCGTGGCAGGACGACGTCGGCCCGCTCGGCGGCGCCACCGCGGTCGGTCAGGGCACCCGCCTCGGTGTCGAACGCAGCCGCCAGGCGCAGGAGCTGCTCGGCGAACCCGGCGAGCCCGGCCAGCCCCGCGGCGAGGGACGCCGCTCGCTCCAGCGCCCGGGCACCGGCGCGAAGTGCCTGCGCCGCCGCTCCCACCGCCCTCGCGAGACCGCGTAGCCGCACCGGATCGACGAGCACCCGGCCAGGCTCCGTCCCGGCCGCCGTGCGGATCGTCAGGCCGTGGGCCGTCACGACGCCGGACCCGCCTGCCGCCCGGACGGCGACGACAGCGGGGACGGCGGGGACGGCGGTGGAGGTTGGGGTGGACCGGTGGCGAGCCCGGCCTGCTCGCACAAGCGCACGCAGCTCGCCAGCACCGCCGCGGCCTCGACGGCCAACCGGCGCAGCCGCTGCGTGGCCTGCTCGGCCGCGGCGCCCTCCCAGGCCGCGACGCCGGCAGCGTTGACCTGATCAAGGGCCTGCTCCACCTCGGCCTGCACCCGTCGGGCCACCGCCAGGGCATCCGCCGTAGCCGCCCGGGCCGCATCGACATCCGTCATCGCACACCACCGTCAGGATCAGGGTCGGGGTGCGGTGACCGTAACAACGACAGGCGGGGCCTCGCCGGCCGCGCACCGGCGCTGTGGACGACGACACCCGGCGACCACCGCCGACCCGCCCCTGTGGACAACGCCCGCCGGACTGACGCGAGGGGTTCGTGTCAGGGACCGCGCTGGCCTCGCTGGTAGCGCAGGAACAGGCTGCCGTCCTCGGTGAGAACCTGGGTCAGCCGCAGGGGGACGGGCCGCGCCCAGTCATCGCCCATCGTGATGCTCTTGTGGCCGGGGCCGGCGAGCAGGGGGGCGACGGTCAGGCACAGTTCGTCGAGCAGGCCGGCCGCGGCGAGCTGGGCGTGCAGGGTCGGGCCGCCCTCGAGCAGCACCCGGGTCAGGCCCCGTTCGGCCAGCGCGGCCAGCGCGGCGCCCGGCTCGACCGTGCTGTCGCCACACAGCACGACCTCGGCGACCCGCGCCAACGCCGCGCGCCGGTCGGCGGGGGCGTCGGCACAGGTCAGGATGATGGGGCGTACCTCGGTGTCGAACAGCCGGGCGGTCGGTTCCAACGCCGCCGACGCGGTGACGACCGCCACCGGCGGCGCGGCCGCGAGCCCGGCGGCGACCCGCTGCTCCCGACGCTGTGGCGGGATGACCACCGGGCCGTAGTTCTCATGCCGGACGGTGCCGGCGCCGACGAGCACCACGTCACACAACCAGCGCAGCATCCGGAACACCTGCCGGTCGCCCTCCCCGCCCAGCGGGCCGGAGCGGCCGTCGACCTCGGCGGCGCCGTCCGCGGCGCTGACGAAGTTCGACCGCACGTAACTGTGTGTGGTGGCCTTCTCCGGATAGGCGTACGCCTGGTCGAGATCGACCTCCCCCCGCGGGGGGACGGCCGGTGCCGGTTCGGTCTCGGAGAACAGGTAGCGCACGGCGCCGACTGTATCCGTCGGCGGCCCCGCGCCACCTGTCTGTCGCCGACGAGGCGGGGCCCTGCGACGATGCGGGTATGGGAACCTACGTCGTCCTGCTCGTCATGGTGCTGCTGGTGGGACTGGCCGTGCTGGGTGGGCTCTACGCCTACCTGATGCGCGACCGCACCCGCCGCTGACACCCGGCCGGCAGGGTGCTCAGCCGGCAGGGTGCTCAGCCGGCAGGGTGCTCAGCCGGCAGGGTGCTCAGCCGGCCGGGTGCCCAGGCGGTGCGGCGGTCAGCCGGCGGGGTGTTCGGTGGGGAGCAGGCGGGTGATGACGACCGACTCGCCGTCGAGTTCCACCCGTCCGGGCATGTAGGTGAAACCGGGGGTGGAGGCGGCCGGCGCGTCGAACGGGACGCCGTCGAGCGGCACCGCCTGACGTTCGCCGGCGAAGTTGACGACTATCGCGACATCCCCGCGGCGCACGACCAGCCAGCGAGCCTGCTCGTCGAAGGTGCAGGCGACCGACGACCAGGCCGGATCGGTGAGCGCGGGCAGCCGGCGACGCAGGCCGATCAGCCGGCGATGCCAGTCGAGCAGGCTGCCGTGGCCGGGGCGGGTCGGCTCGGACCAGTCCAGCCGTGACCGCTCGAAGGTGGCCGGGTCCTGCGGGTCGGGGACCTGTTCGGGGCCCCAGCCGTGGGCGGCGAACTCGGCGCGGCGGCCGTTGCGGACCGCGTCGCCCAGGTCCGGATCGGTGTGGTCGGTGAAGTACTGCCAGGGTGTGTGCGCACCCCACTCCTCACCCATGAACAGCATCGGGGTGAGCGCCGAGGTGAGCAGCAGCGCGGCTCCGATACGCAGCAGACCATCGCTGAGCTGCGTGGACGAGCGGTCGCCGAGCGCCCGGTTGCCGATCTGGTCGTGGTTCTGCAGGAACGTGACGAACCGGTAGGCCGGGGTGGTCGCCGGCATCGGCCGGCCATGGGAGCGGGCCCGAAACGTCGAGTAGCCGCCTTCATGCACGAAACCCCTGGTCAGGGCATGGGCGAGGGTGGCGAGTGAACCGAAGTCGATGTAGTAGCCCTGCCGCTCGCCGGACAGCGTCGCCCACAGCGCGTGGTGGGCGTCGTCGCACCACTGGCCGTCCAGCCCGTAACCGCCGGCTTCGGGGGCGACGACGAGACGCGGGTCGTTCAGGTCGGACTCGGCGACGGCGAACAGTGGACGGCGCTGCTGGGCGCCGAGCCGGTGCACCGACTCGGCGATCTCCTCGAGCAGGTGCAGCGCCCGACTGTCCTGGAAGGCGTGCACCGCGTCCAGCCGCAGGCCGTCGCAGTGGTACTCACGCAGCCAGGACAGGGCGCTGCCCAGGATGAACGCGCGTACCTCGTCGGAGCCGGGCGCGTCCAGGTTGACCGCCGGGCCCCACGGGGTGATGTAACGGTCGGTGAAGTACGGGCCGAACCGGCTGAGGTAGTTGCCGTCCGGCCCGAGATGGTTGTAGACCACATCCATGATCACGCCGATGCCGTGGGCATGCGCGGCGTCGACGAACCGTTTGAGCCCGTCCGGCCCGCCGTACGGCTCGTGCACGGCGAACAGGCCCACCCCGTCATAACCCCAGCCGTGCCGACCCGGGAAGGCGTTGACGGGCAGCAGTTCGACCGCGTCGATGCCGAGTTCGGCCAGGTGCGGCAGCTTCTCGATCGCCGCGTCGAAGGTGCCCTCGGGGGTGAACGTCCCGATGTGCAGTTCGTAGAGCACGCTGCCGGCCAGGGCGATGCCCCGCCAGCTCGCGTCCGTCCAGGTGAAGGTGGAGTGCTCGACGAGCCGGGAGCGCCCGTGCACGCCGTGGGGCTGCCAGGCCGAACGCGGATCGGGCAGTTCCTGGTCGTCGCCGTCGAGCACGTAGGCGTAGTCCGCGCCGTGCCTGGCCGACGGCACGTTGATCCACCACCAGCCCCCGCGCCCGGCGGACATCTCATGGGTGGCATCGCCGGTGGCCCCCGCCACGACGAGGCTGACCGTCTTGGCGTCCGGGGCCCACAGGCGGAAGGTGCTCATAGGCTCCTGTCTACCGTCCACCGAGGTCCGACATGCCGTGACAGTGACAATCGGCCCCAACCGAAGGTGCCCGTTCAGCGCGCTCGCCACCGTCGCGCCGAACTCGACGACATGGCTGACGAACTCCTCCGTCCAGGAGGCCCGTTGCGGGGGAGAGGTCGGTCGGGCGGCTGTGCCGGCTGCGATCACCCAACGTGAATATCTGCTACCTTCTGCTGTCGCTAGTGGTCCTGGGTGGCGCGTGGCTCCCTGAGCTTGTCCAAGATGGCACTATCGGGGCAGGCCGATGGGTACGGTCTGGGGCGTGGGGAGAGGTGACGGAGCTGCGTGCCGGGCTGCGAGGTGGGGTGTCACGTGAGCGCCGCACGATGTAGCGGGGCGGGTGGGCCGTGGGCGCGTGGCCGGGTGACACGCCCCCGCGTGTCGAGTCGGAGCCGACGCCGTACGCCGTGACCTGACCGTCCTTTCGACGGCAGGGTCGCGGGTGGCGTGGGTCCGCCCCGCCCGCGGCGTGTTCCCGCCGCACGGCCTGTGGGTCGGGTCGGGTCGAGCCCTGCGCCCTGTGTGCCGGGGCGCGGTCCATCCCGTCCGTCGGGCGGCCACCACCACCACCTGACCCCATCGCAGGACTGACCTCGCCCGCGGTACCTGGGCCCGCGGTACCCAGCGAGTGACAACTCAAGGAGAGAGACAACGATGACTCTGACGATTGGCGACACCGCGCCGGACTTCACGGCGCAGACGACCGAGGGCCCGATCAGCTTCCACGAGTGGATCGGCGACTCGTGGGCGGTGCTGTTCTCACACCCGAAGAACTTCACCCCGATCTGCACCACCGAACTCGGCTACGTGGCCAGCATCAAGGGTGAGTTCGACAAGCGCGACACGAAGATCATCGGCCTGTCCGTCGACCCGGTGGAAAAGCACGAGGGCTGGGCGAAGGACATCGAGGAGACCCAGGGCACCGCGCCGAACTACCCGCTGATCGGCGACTCCGACTTCGCGGTCTCCAAGGCGTACGGGATGCTCGGCGCCAACGTCAGCGGTGACCCGGCCGACCGCACGGCCGCGGACAACCAGACCGTCCGCAACGTGTTCGTCATCGGCCCGGACAAGAAGATCAAGCTGATCCTGGTCTACCCGATGACCACCGGCCGCAACTTCGACGAGGTCCTGCGGGTCATCGACTCGCTGCAGCTGACCGCCAAGCACAAGGTCGCCACCCCGGTGAACTGGAAGCAGGGCGAGGACGTCGTCATCGCCGGCTCGGTCAACAACGACCAGGCCAAGGAGATCTTCGGCAGCTGGAACGAGCCGAAGCCCTACCTGCGGATCGTCCCGCAGCCCAAGTAGTCCGCTCGCCGGCCGATCGGTTCGGCCGGTGGCGCCGGTGCGGTGCCGCCGGCACCATCAGCGGTACCGCACCAGCGATACGACCGGCCCTCGGCCGAGGTGGAGACACTTCGGCCCGAGGGCCGGCGGCGTTTCCGTGCCGGACGCAGGCGCTGGTAGGCCGGCAGCCGGCCCGCCGCCGTGGCCCTCAGGAGCGGACGAGCAGGCTGACCGGGAAGTCGCGCAGCAGGCGCAGGACGTAGGCCGTCCCGCCGTCGTGGCGGCGCCCGGTCAGCACGTCGGTCCAGCGGCCCTCCGGCAGCGGCAGGGTGGTGTCCCGCCAGCCACCGCCGCGGCGCAGACCCAGCACCAGACGCGGGACCACGGTCACCATCGCCTCGGAGCGGGCGAACGCCACGACGTTCTCCGCCGCCGAGCCGGATGCCCACAGCGGGCGGTAGGTGGCGTGGGCACCGAACCAGTCCGGGTTGTCCCGGCGCACCCGCAGGGCGCGGGCGACCACCAGCAGTTTCGCGGCGCCCGCGTCGTCGAGCAGCGGGGGACGTCGCGGCGGGGAGTCGTCGGCGGGGATGTCGGCGCCGAGTTCGGCGAGCAGCTTCGTGCGGTCGCCGAAGTTCACCGGACGACGGTTGTCCGGGTCCACCAGGGACAGATCCCACAGCTCCTGGCCCTGATAGACATCGGGCACCCCGGGCATGGTGAGCTGCAGCAGCTTCTGGGCCAGCGAGTTGTGCCGGCCCAGTTCCACCAGAGCGCCGACGTAGCCGGTCAGCACCGCGAGGAACTCCTCGTCCTCGAGCACCGACTCGACGTAGTTCACCAGGGCCGCCTCATAGGCGGGGTCCTGGTCGGTCCAGCTCGTGTACAGCTTGGCCTCGCGGGCGACCTTGAGCATGTACTGGGTGGCCCGCTCGGCGGGCAGCGGCCAGGCCCCGACGAGGGTCTGCAACAGGAAGTAGATCGTCGGGCGGTCGGGCCAGCCCTGTTCGGTGTCACGGTGGCGTTCGCCGAGGCGGACCAGCCGTCCGGCGGCCTCCGCCCAGCCACGCGGGTCCTCGGAGAGCACCGCGAGGCGGGCGCGGACGTCCTCGGAGCGTTTGGTGTCATGGGTGGACAGGGTCGTCATCGTCAGCGGCCAGTCCCGCTGGGTGGCCACCGCCGCCTCGTGGAACTCGTTGACGGCGCTACGCGGATGGCCGGTGGTGAACGCGGGGAAGCGGGACGGGTCGCCGCCGACCTCGTTGAGCGCGATCATCCGGGCGTAGCGGTAGAACGTGGTGTCCTCGATGCCCTTGGCCATCACCGGGCCGCAGGTCTGCTGGAAGCGGGTGACGAACTCCGGCGGGCCGCCCAGGGCGAGGTCCTCGATCAGGTCGACCTCGGTGGCCCGGCCCGGCAGGTACGACCGGGCCTGCTCACAGGCCCGCACGATGTGGCCGCGGGCCTCCAGGCTCGGGGTGCCGTCCGGGCGGATGTAGGCACGGTAGACGTCGAAGGCGGCCAGTACCTCGCACAGCGCCTCGCGCAGCCCGCTGCGGGTCAGGTCGGCGCGGGCTCGGCGCGATTCGACCAGGGCCAGGGCGGTGAGCCGGTCGACCTCGGGTTGCAGGACCCCGGCGAGCACGTCCAGCTTCGCGGCTCGCGCCTCGGTCTCGTAGGTCGGATCGGCCCGGGTGATCTCCTCGTAGAGCACCGACAGCGGATGACCGGCGAGCGGGTCGAGGAACAACCGGGTGATCCGGCCGATGCCGTCGTAGCCGGTGGTGCCGTCGCACGCCCAGGTCCGGGGCAGCGTCTCATCGTCCTCGAGGATCTTCTCGACGACCGTCCACACCCCGCCGGCGGCGTCGGAGAGCCGGCGCAGGTAGCCCTCCGGGTCGGCGAGGCCGTCCGGATGGTCGATGCGCAGACCCTCGAACGTGCCGGCGCGGACCTGCTCGATGAGCAGGCGGTGGGTCGCCGCGAACACGTCCGGTTCCTCCTGGCGCAGGCCCGCCAGGGTGGTGATGTCGAAGAAGCGCCGGTAGTTCAGTTCGGTGGCCCCGACCCGCCACCAGCACAGCCGGTAGTACTGGGCGTCCAGGGTGCCGGCGATGTCGTGGGGGTCGGCGGTGCCCGGCGCCGTCGGCAGCACGTGGTCGTAGTAGGCGACCACCCAGGCGCCGTCCTCGTCCTGGCGCACGCTGATCTCACCGGCGGCCAGGCAGTCGGCCAGGCCCGCGCCGAGGATCGGCACGACGACCCGGCCCGGGTTGTCCGGGCTGGCCCAGTCGATGTCGAACCAGCTCGCGTACGGCGAGTCCGGCCCCTCGCGCAGCACCGACCACCAGGCCGCGTTCGCGGCCTGCGGGGCGACGGCCATGTGGTTGGGCACGACGTCGACGACCAGGCCGAGACCCGCGCGTCGGCAGGCGGCGACCAGACGGCGCAGCCCCCCGCTACCCCCGAGTTCCGGGTTGATCTGGCCGTGCTCGACGACGTCGTAGCCGTGGGTGGAACCGGGCGCGGCCTCCAGCACCGGCGACAGGTACAGGTGCGACACCCCGAGGGAGGCCAGGTAGGGGACGATGACGGTCGCGTCGGTCAGCGAGAAGTCGAGGTTGAGCTGCAGCCGGTAGGTCGCGGTCGGAACCGCCCGCTCGTCACCGGAGCCGGCCCGTCCCCCGATCATGGCACCCGGCCCGCCGGAGCCCATGGTCGCGTCAGGGGACACGGCGCAGCACGACCGTCGAGCGAGCGTCGATCTCGAGCGGATCACCGGCCTTGACCAGACGACCGCTGTCGCTGGGGTCGAAGGCGGTCGTGGCCAGGGGAATCGCCTCCAGATCGGCGTCGACGAGGGTGACGGAAAGTCGCGTGTCCACCACTGTCTCCCAGGAGCCACCGAAGTTCGTGGCCGGCACGCGGAAGCCGACCGGTTCGAAGTGGGCGTTGAAGAACAGCAGGAAGGACGAGTCCTTGATCGGCTGGCCGAGCGCGTCCGGGTCCCGGATGGCGTCGCCGTTGAGGTAGACGCCGAGGGTGCGGGCGGTGCCGGACTCCCAGTCGGCGCTGGTCATCTCGGTGCCGTCCGGGCGCAGCCAGACGATGTCCTTGCTGGCGGGGTCCAGGTCGGTGTCCGTCGCCGGGTCACCGGTGGCCGGGCCGCCACCGGCCGGGCCACTCTGGCCGCTCAGCACGTTGCCCTTGAAGTACTTGCGGCGGCGGAAGATCGCATGGTCGCGGCGCAGTTTCGACACCTGGCTGACGAACTCGACCAGGTCGGCGTTGCGCTCGGCGTCGGACCAGTCCAGCCAGGAGATCGGGCTGTCCTGGCAGTAGGCGTTGTTGTTACCGCGTTGGGTGCGACCCATCTCGTCTCCGGCGACCAGCATGGGCACCCCCTGGGACAGCAGCAGCGTCGTCAGCAGGTTACGGGTCTGCGCGCCGCGAAGCGCGGTCACCACGGGATCGTCGGTGGGTCCTTCCACGCCGCAGTTCCACGAACGGTTGTCGTCGGAGCCGTCCCGGTTGTCCTCGCCGTTGGCCTCGTTGTGCTTGTCGTTGTACGAGACGAGGTCGCGCAGGGTGAAACCGTCATGGGCGGTGATGAAGTTGATCGACGCCCAGGGGCGACGCCCGGAGTTCTCGTACAGGTCGCTGGAGCCGGTCAGCCGGGAGGCGAACTCGGCGATCCCGTGGTCCTGCCCCCGCCAGAAGTCACGGACGGTGTCGCGGTACTTGCCGTTCCACTCCGTCCACAGGGGCGGGAAGTTGCCGACCTGGTAGCCGCCCTCGCCGAGGTCCCACGGCTCGGCGATCAGCTTGACCTGGGAGACCACCGGATCCTGCTGGACGAGGTCGAAGAACGACGACAGCCGGTCGACGTCGTAGAACTCGCGGGCCAGGGTCGCGGCGAGGTCGAAGCGGAACCCGTCGACGTGCATCTCGGTCACCCAGTAGCGCAGCGAGTCCATGATGAGCTGCAGGACGTGGGGGTGGCGCACCCGCATGCTGTTGCCGGTGCCCGTGTAGTCCATGTAGTAGCGCGGGTCCTCGTCGACCAGCCGGTAGTAGGCGGCGTTGTCGATGCCGCGGAAACACAGCATCGGGCCCATGTGGTTGCCCTCGGCCGTGTGGTTGTAGACGACGTCGAGGATCACCTCGATCCCGGCCTCGTGCAGGTTGCGGACCATCCCCTTGAACTCCTGCACCTGCCGGCCCTGCCCGCCGGAGGCGGAGTAGCCGTTGTGCGGTGCGAGGAAGGCCACCGAGTTGTAGCCCCAGTAGTTGCGCAGGTTGCGGCTGACCAGATGCTCGTCATGGACGAACTGGTGCACCGGAAGCAGCTCGATCGCGGTGATGCCGATCCTGCGGTAGTGCTCGATCATGATGGGGTGGGCGATGCCCGCGTACGTTCCGCGGTACTCGTCCGGCAGGTCCGGGTGGTTCTTGGTCAGCCCGCGGACGTGGGCCTCGTAGATCAGCGACTCGTTGTAGGGCGTGCGCGGTGGCCGATCGCCGTTCCAGTCGAAGAACGGGCTGATCACCACCGACTTCATCATGTGCGGGCCGGAGTCGGCGTCGTTGACGCTGTCCGGGTCGCCGAAGGTGTACGGGAAGACCGCCTGGTCCCAGGCGATCTCGCCGTCGACGGCCTTGGCGTACGGGTCGAGCAGGAGCTTCGCCGGGTTGCAGCGGTTGCCGGCGGCCGGATCGTAGGGCCCGTCGATGCGGTAGCCGTAGCGCTGACCGGGACCGACCGAGGGCAGGTAGGCGTGCCAGACGAAGGCGTCGACCTCTTTGAGTTCGACCTTCTCCTCATGCCCGGCATCGTCGAACAGGCAGAGCATGACCTGTTGCGCGACCTCCGAGAAGATCGCGAAGTTGGTCCCCGTACCGTCATACGTGGCGCCAAGGGGATATGGGTGACCCGGCCAAACCTGCGACATAGGCCCGAAGCCTACGGCCACCGAGCCTGCCCTGATTCGTCGGCGCGGGAACCGACTCGTCACACGTGCGGCGATCCGGGCGATCGCGCGCACCGTCAGCCCCGGCCATTGACGTTTCATTGATCGGTTCCGACCTGGTCAGGCCTAGCATGACCACATGGCCGACTGGGCGATCTGGGTCGTCGTCGCTGGCGCTCTGTTCGTCGGCGAGCTGATGACGCTGGACCTGATTCTCGTGATGCTGGGCCTCGGCGCGCTGGTGGGGGCGGTGCTCGCCCTGCTCGGCGTGGACGTGGTCTGGCAGATCGTCGCCGCCACCGTGGCGGCCGGCGGGTTCGGGCTGGGCCTGCGCCCGGTGGCCCGCCGGCATCTGCAACGCGGCCCGCAGCTGGTGACCGGGGTGGCGGCGCTGGTCGGCGAGCAGGCACTGGTCGTCGAGCGGGTGGACGGGCTCGGCGGGCGGGTGAAGGTCCGCGGCGAGATCTGGTCGGCACGGTCCTACCCCAGTTCGCTCGTGCTGGACGCGGGCGAGCAGGCACGAGTGCTGCGCATCGACGGGGCCACCGCGATCGTGCACAGGTTCGAGCTCTGAGCACCGAGCCGAGCGGACGGGTCCGGGCGGCTGACGCCCGAGGCAGGGAGGGAACAGCTCATGGCAGGTGTCATCGTGGCCGCGGTGATCGCGGCGGTCCTGTTGGTCGTCCTCGTGCGGGCCGTGCGGATCGTGCCGCAGGCCCGGGCGATGGTCGTCGAACGGCTCGGTCGCTATCACCGCACACTCACCCCGGGGCTGGCGATCGTGGTCCCGTTCGTCGACCGCATCCGCGATCGCATCGATCTGCGTGAACAGGTCGTCAGCTTTCCACCGCAACCGGTGATCACCGAGGACAACCTCGTCGTCGGCATCGACACCGTCATCTACTTCCAGGTCACCGATCCGCGGGCGGCCACCTACGAGATCGCCAACGTCATCCGGGCGATCGAGCAGCTCACGGTGACCACCCTGCGCAACGTCATCGGTGGGCTGAACCTCGAGGCCACCCTCACCTCGCGCGACCAGATCAACGGCCAGCTCCGGGGCGTGCTCGACGAGGCCACCGGCAGGTGGGGCATCCGGGTCAACCGGGTCGAGCTCAAGGCGATCGACCCGCCCCGCTCCATCCAGGACTCGATGGAGAAGCAGATGCGGGCCGAGCGGGACCGGCGGGCCGCCATCCTGACCGCGGAGGGTGTGAAGCAGAGCGAGATCCTGCGGGCCGAGGGTGCGAAGCAGGCCGCGATCCTGCGGGCCGAGGGTGAGCGGGAGGCGCAGATCCTCACCGCGCAGGGCGAGGCGCAGGCGATCGGCACCGTCTTTCGTGCCATCCACGAGGGCAACCCCGACCAGAAGCTGCTCGCCTACCAGTACCTGCAGACCCTGCCCCAGATCGCCCAGGGCCAGGCGAGCAAGCTGTGGATCGTGCCGAGCGAGCTGACCGGGGCGCTGGGCAGCCTCGGTGGTCTGCTCGCCGGACCGGGCCAGGGGGACCACCCCCCGGGCGAACCATCACCGGGCCGGGCGACATAGCCGGTGTGAGCACCGAGATACGACCAATTAGTCATACCTTTGGGTGGGGGTGGGGCTAGTCCCCACCGCTCGACCATGGGACGATTCCGTCAGCCGGTTGGGGCGGGTCGATGAGACGCAGGGGAAGGCGTTCCTCGTCGACGGAGGTTCCTGCGTGGTCGCAATATCCCCGACAGCTCGTGAGCTGTCGTCAACCCCGTCATCGTTCGCGGTGCCGGGCAAACTGGCGGTCCTCGCCTGTCCGCCAGCGCTGTGTCCACATCTCGAGTTCGGCGTGTCCACAGTGCTGTCCGCGGCCGTGTCGTTGACCTGGACGGCCCAGCCCGGTTCACCGGGGTTCCTGTTCGCCGGGCTGGAGTGGCGGGGCTCCCCGGGCACCGCCGGCCGGGTCGCCGCGAACCTGCGCCGGCTCGGGCACGTCACGTTCGAGACCGTGGAGGGCCCCTCCTCGGGCTGCGACGCCGAGCGCTACTCCTACACCCCGGAACTGGGCCTGCACCGGGCCGCCATCGCGGCCAACGGTGACGTCGTGGTCGGTGAGGCAGCCCTGCGGGCGCTGCTCGAACGCGGCGAAGCCCGGGAGACCCTGGCCCGCGGACTGCACCGTCTGCTCGGTACCGCATGGGACGACGTGCTCGAACCACTGCGCCGCGGGGCACACGGAGCGCCCATCACCTGGCTGCGGCGCACCGGCTGACACTGTCTGCGGGGAGTGGCCACACCCCCGCTGACCTGCGCTCCGTCAGGATGGCGGCGCCTGCGGGCGAGGTTCGTCGCGCAGCGACGCGGGCCGCGTTCCGGCGTGTGGCCAAGGCCACATACGGGTAGCGCGGGTCTGACGGGCACATACCCCGGCGGTTATGCGTTGAGGCTTGCGCACGACCACGAACAACCATTTTGGGAGTTACCTCAGTGGCCACCGATTACGACACCCCGCGTACGACCGACATAGAGGACGCATCGGAGCAGAGTTTGGAGGCACTCAAGGCCCGTCGTGCCGACGCGGCCGCGGATCTGGGCGATGAAGCCGACCCGTTCGAGGCGGAACTCGGACTGCCCGGCGCCGACCTGGCAGGCGAAGAGCTGAACCTGCGCGTCCTGCCCCGGCAGGCCGACGAGTTCACCTGCACACAGTGCTACCTCGTGCACCACCGCAGTCAGCTGTTCGACGAGCGTCGGATGGTCTGCCGGGACTGCGCGGCCTGACCCTCGACCAGGTGCACGGCGGTCAGCCGACCGTTGCCGGCGTGGCCCGCAGTCCGCACGGCCTGTCCACCGTGTGGCCTGCCGACCACCCGGGCGCGGGTGCGCTCACCCGCCGACCAGGACGCCAGCCTCGCGCATGGCGTCCACGGCCCGGTCATCGTCGCCGGGGTGCAGGTTCACGAACCGGGTGAGCGCCAGGGGCAGCACCACCGTCAGACCCTGAGCCC
The DNA here is from genome assembly GCF_023243055.1 of Frankia sp. AgPm24. NCBI lineage: Bacteria > Bacillati > Actinomycetota > Actinomycetes > Frankiales > Frankiaceae > Frankia > Frankia sp. AgPm24. The sequence continues at coordinate 59,390 of NZ_JALKFW010000208.1, forward strand.
GGGCATCCAGTGCGCTGGCCCGCACACAGTGATCGCCAGCCAGGCCGACCACGACGAGAGTGGTGATCCCCAGCTGCCCAAGCCGCTCGCCCAGCAACGTCGCCCGGCGGACCCCCGAGCGTGGATCCCGCACCGAGAACGCCGAGTACCCGTCGGCCCCATCGACACCCTTGCGGATCACCTCGCCGTCGACGACCAGATCCGGGTGGAAGGCTGCGCCACGGCTGCCCGCGACGCAGTGCGGCGGCCAGACGCCGCCGCCGGTGACGAAGTGCGGTGTCTCGGCGGGATGCCAGTCCTGGCTGTAGAAGACCGGCGAGCCAGCGGCTCGGGCGGCTGCCACCTGCGCGTTTATCCCCGCGATGACCTGTTCGCCGTCGGCGACGTACAGACTGCCCGCGGGATCGGCGAAGTCGTTCTGCACGTCCACCACCAGCAGCCCGACCCCCGGTCCGTAGCCCACGCCCGGCATCAGGCCCACCTCTCCTTCGCTCGGGTCGGCGTGTGCCGACCCGTCGCACTGACCGACCGATCGTTCACCCCCGATCGGCAGTGTCCCGCCGGGAGCCGGAGCCGTCGAGGGGAAAGTGGGCCTGTCGTGTGGAATGTCGCCTCGGGTTGATATGTCCCCGCGTGTCGTATCCCGACACGCCAGGGCGGATATCCCTGATCATGGCCGGCTCGCGGCTTAGGTTCGGCCCCATGCGCAGCCGTGACTACGGTCGGGACGTCCTGGCGCCCGCCGCCCGCCCCCGTCCGCCCGTCGTCCCCGAGGTCGAGCTGGAGCGGGACCTGGTCGTCGAGGAGCTCGCGACCGGGTTCTGCGGCGCCGTGGTCGGGAGTGAGGCCGGCGGGGTGACACTGGAGGACCGTCATGGCGCGCGCCGGGTGTTCCCACTCGAGCCGGGCGGGTTTCTGCTCGAGGGGCGCCGGGTCACGCTGGTGCGCCCACGCCGGTCGGGCCCGGCCGCACCCATGCGGACGGCGTCCGGCTCCGTGGCGGTCGCCGGGCAACGGGCTCGCGTCGCCCGGGCCAGCCGCATCTACGTGGAAGGACTGCACGACGCGGCGTTGGTCGAACGGGTCTGGGGTGACGACCTGCGGATCGAGGGCGTCGTGGTGGAAAGCCTCGACGGCGTCGACGACCTGCCCGGGGTGGTCGACACCTTCCGCCCCGGGCCTGGCCGGCGGCTGGGGGTGCTGGTCGACCATCTGGTCGCCGGCAGCAAGGAGAGCCGGATCGCCGCGGCGGTGGCCGGCGAGCACGTCCTGGTCACCGGGCATCCCTACATCGACATCTGGCAGGCGGTGAAGCCGGCGTCGGTGGGTATCCCCGCCTGGCCCACCGTGCCGCGGGGGCAGCCCTGGAAGGAGGGGGTGTGCCAGGCGCTGGGAGTCGGTGATCCCACCGACATGTGGCGGCGGGTGCTGGCCAGTGTGGACAGCTACGCCGACCTCGAGGTCGGCCTGCTCGGCGCGGTGGAACACCTGATCGACTTCGTCACCGCCTGACATGGCACGGATGCGGACGGAATCCGGGCGGGGGAGTGCCGGGGGTGTGCCGCGGCGATGGTGGGCCGCAGCGTCGCATACGGTGAACTGGGCGGCCTGACACCCCCGCGGTGCGCGGCTGGGCACTGGTCGCCGTTCTTCGATGTCGATCAGGAGGCCGATGTCGGTCCGGGAACCGAGCATGATCGGGGCATCGTCGGCGTTGATCGGGGACCGGTGGTCGAACCACGGGTCGGGACGCTGGCCGCCGGTGGTGGTCTGGGCGTCCGGCGCGGTCCTTGTGATCATCTTCGCGTTGGGTGCCGGGTTCGGACTGCGCACCCTGCTCGGCGACGGGGACGCGCCGGGCGGTGCCGGGCCGGGTGGCGGTGCGGACGTGTCGTCGGCGACCTCCCTCGCCGGCCAGGTGATCGTGCTGGACGCGGGGCACAACGGCGGTAACGGCGCGGCGCCCGCGGCCATCGGCCGGCAGGTCCCGGCCGGCGGCATCAGCAAGGAATGCGACACCGTCGGCGCGCAGACCGATGCCGGCTATCCCGAACACGCCTTCACCTTCGACCTCGCCGAGCGGACGGCGCGGCTCCTACGGGCCCGCGGTGCCACGGTCCGCCTGACCCGGACGACGGACACGGGGGTCGGCCCCTGCATCGACGAGCGGGCACGGATCGGCAACGATCTCGGGGCGGACGCGGTGGTGTCCATCCACGCCGACGGCGGGCCGGCCCGCGGACGGGGGTTTCACGTGATCGCGCCGGCACTGAGCCCCGACCGGGCGAACGCGGCGATCCTCGCCCCGTCCACCAGGCTGGCGACCATCCTGCGCACCATGTTCGGCCGGGCCACCGGTGAGCCACTGGCGGACTACCTGGGCCAGCAGGGGATGACCATCCGCTCCGACCTCGGCGGGCTGAACCTCTCCCGGGTGCCGAAGGTCTTCCTCGAATGCGGCAACATGCGCAATCCGACCGACGCCGCCGAACTGGTCGACCCGGCGTGGCGCGCCCGGGCCGCGACCGGCCTCGCCGACGGCATCTCGTCGTTCCTGCGCACACCGTCGGCATCACCGACACCGCGTCGCCAGGCCGGCCCCTGACCGCGGCTGCCCCTGGATCCGCGTCCGCGAGAAACCGTCTGCTGTGGCCGCCCAACGCCCACCGGGCCGCGGCCCCGTGGGCGTCCCGTCAGAGGCCGCATCAGGCCTGGAAACAGAGACGGCCACTCCGCGTGGAGTGGCCGTTCGTGCAAGAGGGATCTGGGATCCCGGGGTGGGCGATACTGGGATTGAACCAGTGACCTCTACCGTGTCAAGGTAGCGCTCTCCCACTGAGCTAATCGCCCGCGATGGACCAGAGGCGGAGGCGGGAATCGAACCCGCGTACAGGGCTTTGCAGGCCCTTGCCTAAGCCACTCGGCCACTCCGCCGCGGTGGATGCGGCTGCAACGGACCTCAAGCCTCTACTTCCGAGCGGACGACGGGATTCGAACCCGCGACCCTCACCTTGGCAAGGTGATGCTCTACCAACTGAGCCACGTCCGCATCGCACCTGCCCTGTTCGGCGGTGCAGGTAGAACTCTAGCGGACGAAGGGGCCTCGCGTCGAATGGCCCGCCGGGCGTCGCGGAGATGTTGAGCTGGGTCAAGGCGTCCCACGTGAACATCCGGTTTCGCCCACGGCTCGGACACCAGGTCGGGTGTCCCGGGTGGCGACGGGGTCGGGGCGGCCCGGACGGCGTCCGCGGGGCCTGGTCGGCGGGGGCCCGCGGACGCCGAGGTACCCGGACGGGCCGGTCGGAGGCGGACCGCGAGCAGGGATGCGTGCTGCGGCGTCACCTGGCGGTGACGGTTAGGGTGAGCGGCGTGAGCCGGGCGAACACGGGCGTTCCGGGGCGCAGGTCCCACACGGTGGCAGCGGCGCGGGTCAGACCACGCCCACCCGGATCGTTCCTGCTCGCCGGCGGGCGGCTCGCCACCGGCGTACTCGAGGTCACCGACGACCCGGCGGTACTGGATCGTGGGGGCTTCTGGGCCGTCGCGATGGACTTCGAGGGCGCGTTGCGCTGCGTCCGCTTCGCGGACGTCCGGCCGGCGCCGCCCGGGGGGGTCGCGGCGTTGGCCCAGCAGCCGTGGCGGGGCCCGTCGGCGCACAGCTGGACGAGCAGCCTCGAGGAGGCGGCGTACGTCGCCGGGGCGCGGGTCATCCGGGAGCACATCGCCGCGGGGGAGGTCTACGAGGTCAACCTGTGCCGGGTGCTGTCCGCGCCCCTGCCCGCGGCGGGCGAGGCACCGGGCCGGGCCGACGGCGGTGGCCCGGCGGCCCTGGCCGCCGTGTTGGCCGCGGGCAATCCGGCGCCGTACGCGGTCGTGCTGGACGTGCCGGAGGCGGACCTGCGGATCGCGGGCGCGTCCCCGGAGCTGTTCCTCGAGCGCGACGGTGACCGCGTCCGCTCCGGGCCGATCAAGGGGACCGGGCGGACCGAGCGCGAACTGGGCCCGAAGGACGTCGCGGAGAATGTCATGATCGTGGATCTGGTGCGCAACGATCTCGGTCAGGTCGCACGGGTCGGGAGTGTGACGGTGCCGGCGCTGTGCGCACTGGAGCGCCATCCCGGGCTCGTGCACCTGGTCTCGACCGTCCGGGCCGAGTTGCGTCCCGGGATCGGCTGGGCGCAGCTGCTGGCCGCGACCAGTCCGGCCGGCTCGGTCTCGGGTGCGCCGAAGGCCAGCGCGCTGCGCATCATCGGCGAGCTCGAGCCGGTCCCGCGCGGCCCGTACTGCGGCGGCATCGGCTGGGTCGACGCGGACCGTGGCACGGGATGGCTCAGCGTCGGCATCCGCACGTTCTGGTTCGCGGGCGGACACCTGCGTTTCGGGACGGGTGCGGCCATCACCTGGGGCAGCGACCCACAGGACGAATGGCAGGAGACGGAACTGAAGGCGCGGCGTCTGGTGAGCCTCGCCAGCACATGATCGCCGATTCGCCCATGCGCTACTGGCACACCTGTGCGCATGCGCCAGCCGCACAGACGACGACCCGCCTGACCGAAGGGACCTCGGCCAGGCGGGTGGGTGCTCGTCCGCGCAAGGAATGCCGCCGCTAACCCGATGACGGGGCCGGCGGCGTGGGGAGTGTCGCCTCCCCGGTCGAACGGTGCCCGCACCGGTTCACCGGGGTCGGGCCACTGTCCCGACCCCGGTGAGAATCACCGCTCGGGACCGCCCCAGATCAACAGGGCGAGTTCTGCGTCAAGATCGATGATATCGCTCTCGCCGCCCAGGGGGACCGCGGAGTAGGTACGCCGTAGGAAGGCGAGAACTTCCGACCTCGGCATCTCGAACAACGCGTGCCCTGACGGACTGGACAGTGACAGGCAGACGATCCGCCCACCGGACTGGGCGGCCGGCCACACCTGGACGTCTCCATCGCCGGCGGGCCGGCGGACGCCATCACTGAGGAGTTGGCGCGCGAAGGTCCACTCCACCACTTCGTCCGCCCCGGTACGGAATCCGATGCTGATCGCATAAGGATCGGCCGGCTCGTATCGGACGGTGGCTGCGACCGGAACGGGCGCGCCGCCTGGGACGACAAGGCGAAGGGCAAGTTCGGCGGTGATCGAATCGTGACGAATAGTCATCGGGCGGCCTCTCATGGTGCGGTGGTGCGGGCGAGCACCCGTGTAACGGGATAGTTCCCTGTCTGAGTCCCGTTGGTAACAAGATTATGCCAAGACAACATCCGTTACGGCGGTTTTGAGTGAGTTACCCGGCCCGGAAGAGTGAACCCTTCCCGGGTAGAGCCTAGATCGGTCAGTCAGCGGATGGTTAGCCACCCATCGACCAGATGCGTGACTACCGTCCGTGATGACCGAAGGTCCCCCGAGTGTCCGGGCCCGTCTGCCGTGGCCGTTGCACCTTGAGCCTTCCCCGTCCGGGTGGTTCTCAACCTCGGCCAGTCGCGACGAAGCTGACGCGAAGCTGACTCTGGCCGCCCACCGGACGTGGGGGTCGAGATCGGTGGGACGATCGACATCGGAGGGACGTCGGACATCGGTGTGACGTCGGACTTCGGTGCGGCGGTGGGTGTCTGTGCGGCGGTGGATGTCGTTGCGGCGCTGGACATCGTGGACGCGGTGGACCCCCTGACGGGCCGCTCTCGGAGCCGTGTAAGGTAGTCCCATCACCTGCAAGGGCGTATAGCTCAGGGGTAGAGCGCTGCCTTCACACGGCAGAGGTCCGTGGTTCGAAACCACGTACGCCCACCGGCTGGTCCACATGTCTCTCCTTTCGCGGAGCGCGTGTCGGCGGCCTGAGGCCATGGCCGCCTCGGTCGTCCAACCCTCGGATTCCACCTGTGACGCACCTCTGCTGAGGGTCGCGATGCTGGTCAGGCCGCTACGGGTACGGGTACGGCGCTGAGGTGCGGGCCGGGCCTGGTGTCCTGATGGGTCACCTTCTCTCACCGAGGGGTCGGAGTGGGCCCCGGCGGTGGGCCGCGGGGTCTGGGATTCATGGTTACGGGTCGCCGGTGCAGGTGACGGCGTTCCGGGTCGGATTCCCCTTTGGTGGCGGTGTGAGCGGTCCGGAGGTTTGCCGGCGGGGGTGGCGGCGTCGGGCTCCGCGGCGTGGTTCGTCACCCGTGAACCGGTCCGGGTAGAGGCCAGGTGCCTGCATATACAGCGCAATTCCGACACTTCGGTCGATCTGGCGGCACGTGGCGCCTGGGGCCCGATGTCCGGACGCACCCCACTTTGGTGCTACCTGCGTGGGGGTGCCCGGCTGCGGACCCCCGTCGAGGCGACTCGGGGGCTCAGCGCGGTCATCCGGCTCTCGCGCACGGACAGTGAGCGATATGGGAGCCGTCGATCGCTGCCCCCACCGCCGTGATCCGGTCTCGGTCGGGTGTGTGTCGGACGGCTTCGTGGCTGGGATCGGGTCGACCGGCGAATGGTGCTCCGCACCCTGAGCACCGACCGTGGAAAGGGCCGGGCGTCGCGCCAGGGCGAATCGGCGGCGAGAAGGCGCACCGGGCGGTCCGGCGTGGATCGGCATCGGCTGTCGTTCCACTCTCTCGGTGGTTGACGGGTAGGTGGGTGGAGCGTGGGAAAGCGCGGCGGGGCCAGCGGGCTCCCGTCGCGTATTTCCACTCGGCATGACGCCCGGTCTGTACGGATCGGTCCACGGCCAGCTAGGCTGGCCGCGCAGAGGCGTTACGGGCTCGGGTTACGTTGTCGTGGTGTACCGGTCGCGCTGTACCGGCGCTCCAGGTCTCTGGTGTGCGGGTGCTGTGTCGACGCGGTCCTCTGTCCGGATGTGCTGGGAGAATCCTTCTGGTCACGGTGCGCGGCAGAGTGGGCGGCGGTGGCTCGGGTGCCGTGGTTCGAAACCGATAGCGCCACTCGGGGGAGACTGGCGGCGACCCCCCCACGCCGTCAGTCTCCCTCCTCCTCTCTCGGTGCGCACCCGCACCGGCGTGCGCATTCCCCGGGTACGCACCAGCCGCTTCGGGCACGTCCTGATAAATTGGCGAGATGACGACCACCCTTCCCGGGGGATCTGCCCGAAGGTCGGCCGGCGGGCGCGCCCGTGTGGTCGCCGGGGCGCATCGCTCGCGTGAGTCGCCGCGAGCGTCGGGCCGGATGTCAGTGGTCGGGCTGACCTGCGGTCCGGGTTCGGTTCGGCTGGGTCGGGTCGGTCGGTGATCGTCGAACCGCCGGCCGATGGCATCGCGCTCGAGGCGCAGTCGGGTGTCGGCCTGCGCGATGCGTTCCAGCGGCTCTACACGCCGCATCGACTCGCCTACATCAAGGGCGAGGGGCGTGGCCGCGACGATGAGTGCCCTTTCTGCGCCATCGTCACGATGACCGACGAGGACGGTCTGGTCGTCGCCCGCGGAAAAACGGTCTATGCGGTGCTCAACCTCTATCCCTACAATGCCGGGCATCTGCTTGTCGTGCCCTATCGTCACGTCGCCGACTACCTCGACATGGTCACCGAGGAAGTCGTGGAGATGGCGTTTTTCACCCGCCGTGCCCTACGGGTCCTGCGCGAGACGAGCGGCGCCCACGGTTTCAACACCGGAATGAACCTCGGTCACATCGCCGGGGCGGGAATCGCGGCGCACGTCCACCAGCATGTCGTTCCGCGCTGGGGTGGCGACGCGAACTTCATGCCCGTCATCGGAGCGACCCGTGTGCTGCCCGCTCTGCTCGGTCAGACCCGGGACATGCTCGCCGAACAGTGGGCCCGGACGGACCCGGAGGACTGAAGGCTCGGCGTGGACGGACCGGGCTGAGCTGGCCCGGTCGGCCGGACCGGGTGGACCCGGCCGGACCGAGGTGGCTGGCCGGGTGTCGGGTGGCGCCGAGTACGGTCGAGTGCCGCCGGGTCAGTCGGTCAGGGTGTCGGCCAGGGGGCGGGGCATCGGTTCGTAGCCGTGCGGTTCCCGGTGGAACTGGCCGCTGCCATGGCTGATCGACCGGAGCTCCATGACATAACGCGACATTTCCCGTTCCGGAACCTCGGCGTGCACGACGGTACGGGCCGCGTCCAACGTCGGAGGTGTCGCCGGCTCCATGCCGGTCACCCGGCCACGTCGTGCGCAGAGATCCCCCAGGACCGCGCCCACGAACGCGTCCGGTACGCAGACGTCCACCGTCAGCATCGGCTCCAGGACAACGACGCCGCCGACGCGCAGCGCGTCGCGCAACGCGAGCCCGCCGGCGAGCTGGAAGGCCAGATCGGAGGAGTCCACGCTGTGCGCCCGGCCGTCCACCAGCCGCACCCGTAGGTCGTCCAGTGGATGACCGACGTGCACGCCGGTGGCCATCTGGGCGCGGATGCCCTTCTCCACCGACGGGATGAACGCCCGCAGGACGGCCCCACCCACGATCTCGTCGACGAACTCGAAGCCGGAGCCCGGCGGCAGCGGCTCCACCTCGATCTCGCAGACGGCGTACTGCCCATGTCCGCCGGACTGCTTGACCTGACGTCCCGTGCCGTGGGCCGGGGCGGCCAGGGTCTCGCACAACGCGACCATCGGCGGTTCGGATTCGACGACCGTGCCGTAACGGGTGGCGAGACGGTCAAGGGCCGCCTCGGCATGCGCCTCACCCATGCTCCAGAGCACGATCTGGGCGGTCTGGGCGTCCTGGACGACGCGCAGGGCCGGGTCCTCCAGGCACAGCCGGGTCAACGCGACCGACAGCCGGTCCTCGTCCGACCGGGCCCGGGCCCGGATCGCGAGCGGCAGCTGGGGCTCGGGCATCGTCCACACCGGAAGCAGGCAGGGATCGTCCGGGCTGGACAGGGTGTCACCGGTCGCGGCCGTGGCCAGTTTCGTCACGACGCAGATGCCACCGGCCGCGCAGTACGGCACGCTGTGCAGGGCCGGGCCGTACGGACGCGACAGCGCCCCGACCCGCTCGTCGCCCGCGTGCTCGCCCGGTCCGCTGACCCGGACCATGTCGTCGGGGTGCAGCGTTCCACTGAACACCCGCACCACCGACATCCGTCCGACATACGGGTCGGTGGTCGTGCGGATCACCTCGGCGACCAGCGGGCCGGAGTCGTCCGGGTGGAGGGTAGGGTGCGCCGAGCCGTCCGGTCGGCGCAGCGCGGCCAGCTCCGCGGTGGACGGGGCGGGGAAGCAGCGGGCGAACAGGTCGAGCAGTTCGTGGGAGCCGAAGCCGCCGGCCGCCGCGGCCGGCGCCGGGTGGGGGACGGGCAGCGGACCGGAGAGCAGGACGGGGAAGAAACCGGCCTGGGCGACGGCGGTGGCCAGATCCGCGGACAGCAGCTCGGGGTCCGGTTCGGCGCCGCCGAGATAGCCCTCGAGCAGGGTCTCGTCCTCGCTCTCGGCGATGATGGCCTCGATCAGCGCGGCCCGGGCGGCCCGGGCGGTGTCCCCGGACGGTTCGGGGGACAGTTCGCGACGCTCGCCCGACGGCGCGTACTCGACGATCCGGTCGTGCAGGAGGTCGGTCAGCCGCATGCCACCCTCGCCCGACCTGCGGGCCAGCATCGCCGGCAGGACGCCGGGGCCGAACACGCGTCGACAGTCGCGGATCGTGGCGTCCAGGTCGGCCCGACCATGGTCGAGATGGGTGAGGGCGATCGCCCGTGGCATGCCCACCGCGGCGCACTCGGACCACAGCAGGCTGGTCGCGGCATCCACCCCGTCGACGGCGCTGACGACGAACAGGGCGGCGTCGGCGGCCCGCAGCCCCGCGCGCAGGTCCCCCAGGAAGTCCGGATGGCCTGGGGTGTCCAGCAGGTTCACCGTGCACTCGTCATGCTCGAACGAGCACAGGGTGAGGCCGTCGGAGTGGGCCCGGCGATGGTCGACGTCGGCGTGGCCCAGATAGCTGGTGTGCGAGCCGTGCTGCCCGTTGTGTCGCTCAGGCGGCCCCGCGACGGCCAGCAGCCGGTCGACCAGCGTGGTCTTGCCGGCGCCGGTGTGCCCCACCAGTGCCACGTTGCGAACACCCCTCGAGCCCACCGTCATCGCGGCCTCCCTGATCCGGACGTCTCCCGCAGCCGGTACCGGCAGACTCCTCCTTTGTGACGCGCGGCACAACCCGGACGTCGGCGGGGGAGGGCACGGGGACGACGCGGTGAAGACGCGGTGAAGGCGTGGGGAGGACGTGGGGCCGGGGCGGGACGGGTGCGGTGGAGCGCCCGTCGTGGCGGCGAGGATGTCGGTGCTCGGCGGTACTGTGAAGACCGCCCGAAGCCGGGCAGACGTGCGCGGGACGACGGGACGGACATGCTCGCAAGCAAGGCACGACCGCAGATCCAGAAGGTGCTCGACCCGGTGAGCCAGTGGGCCGCCCGTTCGTCGATCTCACCGGACGTGGTGACGATCATCGGCACCGTCGGGGTGGCGGGCGCGGCGCTGGGTTTCTTCACCCGCGGCGTGTTCTTCCTCGGCACGATCGTGATCACCCTGTTCGTCTTCTCCGACCTGATGGACGGGGTGATCGCCCGGGCACGGGGGATGTCGTCGAAGTGGGGTGCCTTCCTCGACTCCACCTCGGACCGCGTCGGAGATGCCGCGATCTTCGGCTCCCTGGTGATCTGGTACGCCGGGGACGGCGACTCCACGCCGCTCGTGGTGGCGGCGCTGATCTGCCTGGTCGCCGGCTCGATCACCTCGTATGTCAAGGCGCGGGCCGAGAGCCTCGGCTTCACCTGCAACGTCGGCTTCGCCGAGCGCGGCGAGCGGCTGCTCACCCTGCTGGTCGCCGCCGGGCTGTACGGGCTCGGAGTGCCCTATCTGCTGCCGGCCGCACTGTGGTTCCTGGTCGGGGCGACGTCGCTGACCGTCGTCCAGCGCGTGATCCACGTCTACCGGCAGTGGGACCGCGCCGGTGATCCCCCTGGCCCGCGTGGCTCGCGTGGTCCGTCCGGGTCGTCCGGGTCGGGCGGACCGGGTGGGTCGCCGGCACCGGGCGCTCCGCTGCCGGGCGGCGGGCCGATGTCGGCCGGTGGGCCCACGGTGGCGATGACCGGCCGCGGCGTCCCGCGGCGGCCGTGAGCTCCGGGCGGCTGACCGATCTGGCCTACGCGCTGGGGTGGCGGGTCGTCCGGTTGCTCCCGGAGCGGCTGGCCGCGGCCGTCTTTCGGGCCGGCGCCGACCTCGCCTGCCGCCGGGGTGGTCGTGGTGTGCGGCGGCTGCGCTCCAACCTGGCCCGGGTCGCGCCGACAGGCACCGACCTCGACGCGCTGACCCGCGCCGCGATGCGCTCCTACGCCCGCTACTGGCTGGAGGTCTTCCGGCTGACCGATCTCGGCCTCGAGCGCATCGTCCGCCAGATGCGGCTGCTGGACCAGCACGTGCTGCGGGAGGCACACGCCCAGGGCCGTGGCACGGTGGTCGCCCTGCCGCACATGGGCAACTGGGAGCAGGCCGGCGCGTGGCTGGTGGCCAGCGGCATGCCGTTCACCACCGTCGCCGAGCGGCTGCGACCGGAGTCGCTGTTCGAGCGTTTCCTCGCCTTCCGGACCGCGCTCGGGATGGAGGTCATCCCGCTGACCGGCGGCGAGTCCCCGCCCTACGAGGTGCTCGCCGCGCGGCTGCGGGCCGGTGGCACGCTGTGCCTGCTCGCCGATCGGGACCTGTCCAGTTCGGGAGTCGCCGTGCGCTTCTTCGGCGCGACCGCGACGATGCCCGCGGGCCCCGCCGCCCTCGCCCTGGAGACCGGGGCGGTCCTGCTGCCGGTCACCCTGTGGTTCGACACCGACGGCTGGAGCGGGCGGATTCACGCGCCCGTGCCGCACAGCGACGTCGCCACGATGACCCAGGCCCTCGCGGACGAGTTCGCCCAGGGCATCGCCGCCCATCCGGCCGACTGGCACATGCTCCAACGCGTCTGGCGGGACGATCCGCCCTCGTCGTCGCCGACCCGCGCGCCGGCATCGTCGGCTCCGTGAGGATCGGGATCGCCTGCCCGTACACCTGGGATGTGCCCGGCGGGGTGCAGGTGCATGTGCGGGACCTGGCCGAGACGCTGATCGCGGCCGGCCACGAGGTCTCGGTGATCACACCCGTCGACGACGAACGGACCCTGCCCTCCTACGCCGTGGACGTCGGGCGGGCCCTGCCCGTGCGCTACAACGGCTCGGTGGCCCGGCTGCTGATGGGGCCGGTCTCCGCCGCCCGGGTGCGCCGCTGGCTGCGTGAACACGACTTCGACGTGCTGCACGTCCATGAGCCCAGCGCGCCCAGCGTCGGCCTGCTGGCCTGCATGCTCGCCGACGGTCCGATCGTCGCCACGTTCCACACCGCCAACCCGCGCTCGCGGTTTCTCACCGCCGCGCAGGGCGCGTTGCAGCCGTCGTTCGAGAAGCTGCGGGCGCGCATCGCGGTGTCGGAGGCGGCCCGTCGCACCCTGGTCGAGCATCTGGGCGCCGACGCGATCCTCATCCCCAACGGGGTGGCGGTGGCGGGCTTCGTCGGCGCGACACCGCTGCCCGGCTACGACGACGGACGCCCCACGGTGGTGTTCCTCGGGCGCATCGACGAACCCCGCAAGGGTCTGGACGTGCTGCTCGCCGCGATGCCGGCGCTGCTGGCCAGCGTCGCCGACGTCCGGCTGCTGGTCGCCGGCCCCGGTGACGCCGCGGGTCTGCGCGCCCGGCTGGACCCGCGGTTGCGGGACCGGGTCGACCTGATCGGCCTCGTCTCCGACGCGGACAAGCCCCGGGTGTTCGCCTCCGGCCAGGTCTACTGCGCGCCGAACACCGGGCAGGAGAGCTTCGGCATCGTGCTGCTCGAGGCGATGGCGGCGGGCACCCCGGTGGTCGCCAGCGACCTGGACGCGTTTCGCCGCGTCCTGGACGACGGGCGGGCCGGGCGGCTGTTCGAGGTGGGTGACCCGGCGCGGCTGGCCGAGGTCCTCGCCGAGGTGCTCACCGACCCGGGCGGCGTCACCGATCTGGTGCGCCACGCCCACACGGTCGCGCAGGCCTACGACTGGCGCACGATCGCCGAACGCATCGTCGGGGTCTACCGGATGGTCTCCGGCGACGGACGGGTGTCGGTCGCTTCCAGCTGACCGGGACCCCGGTCACACCGCGGCGTTGGCTACGCTGCGCGAGATGGATGCCCTCGTGGTGGTGGTTGCTCTGGTGGTGGCGATCGCGACCTATCTGACCTGGCTGGCGTTGCGCCTTGATCGGCTGGCCGCCCGGGTCGCCGACGCCCGCGGGGGACTGGTCACCCAGCTCGTCGCCCGGGCCGACGCCGCCGACGCGCTCGCCACGCGGTGCGCGCTGCCCGAGCTCGCCGACAGCGTCCGGCGGGCGCGGGCCGCCCATCCGGCGCTGCTGGCCGGCGGCCCGCTGGACGGCGGGGTCGAACTGGCCGAGAACCTGCTGAGCCGGTCCCTGCGCTCCGGTGAGGTCGCGGCGGCCGGACAGCTCTTTCCCACCGAGCTGCACGCGGTCGACAGCGAGGCCGCCCGGGTCGCGCTCGCCCGCCAGTTCCACAACGACGCCGTGCGCGACCTGCGGGCCCTGGCCGGGCGCCGGCTGATCCGGCTGCTGCACCTGGTCGGACGTCGGCCGAGCCCCACCTACTTCGAGATCGACGACGCGCTGCCGGTCCGGGGGGATCTGCCGGGCCTCGCCTCCTGAGCGTCGGCCCTGACCGGGCTGCCCCGCCCACGGCACCGATGGCCGACCGGACCGCGCCGTACGATGGGATACCGACCCACCCACACGGGAATCACCGGGCCGGGCAGCCGACCTCTCCCGCGGCGTCCGATCGGGCGCGGCGTGGACGACGGCGGTGCCGGCCCGTGTGTGGTGCCCGACTGGAAGCGAAAGCGACGGCACATCATGTCCGAGGCCCAGAGCGCCCCCAACAGCGGCTTGGCGGCCGACTCCCCCCGTGACGGCGACGCGGCTCGCCACGCCGGCACCGCCCGCGTCAAGCGTGGCATGGCGGAGATGCTCAAGGGCGGCGTGATCATGGATGTGGTCAACGCGGAGCAGGCGCGCATCGCCGAGGACGCCGGCGCCGTCGCCGTCATGGCCCTGGAGCGGGTGCCCGCCGACATCCGCGCCCAGGGCGGCGTCGCGCGGATGAGCGACCCGGACATGATCTCCGAGATCGTGGCCGCGGTGTCGATCCCGGTGATGGCCAAGGCGCGCATCGGGCACTTCGTCGAGGCCCAGGTGCTGCAGGCGCTCGGCGTCGACTATGTCGACGAGTCCGAGGTGCTCACCCCGGCCGACCCGCATCACCACATCGACAAGTGGAAGTTCACCGTCCCGTTCGTCTGCGGTGCGACGAACCTCGGCGAGGCGCTGCGCCGGCTCGCCGAGGGCGCGGCGATGATCCGTTCCAAGGGTGAGGCGGGCACCGGCGAGGTGTCCAACGCCGTGGTGCACATGCGCACCATCCGCGCGGAGATCGCCCGGCTCTCGGCCCTGCCGGCCGAGGAGCTGTACGCCGCGGCCAAGGAGCTGCGCGCCCCGGTCGACCTGGTCACCGAGGTGGCCCGGCTCGGGCGGCTGCCGGTCGTGCTGTTCACCGCCGGCGGCATCGCGACCCCGGCGGACGCGGCGCTGATGATGCAGCTCGGCGCCGACGGTGTGTTCGTCGGCTCCGGGATCTTCAAGTCCGGCGACCCGGCCCGTCGGGCCCGGGCGATCGTCGAGGCCACGACCATGTACAACGACCCGGATGTCCTGGTGAAGGTGTCCCGTGGCCTCGGCGAGGCGATGGTCGGCATCAACGTCTCCGAGCTGCCGCCGGCCGCCCGCTACGCCGATCGTGGCTGGTGAGCGGCCCGCGGATCGGCGTCCTCGCGCTGCAGGGAGATGTCCGCGAGCACGCGCGCGCGCTCGCGGCGGCCGGGGCCCGGCCGGTGGAGGTCCGCCGGGTCGCGGAGCTCGACGAGGTCGACGGCCTGGTGCTGCCCGGCGGGGAGTCCACCACCATCGGGCGGCTGCTGCGGGTGTTCGCGTTGCTGGAACCGCTGCGGGAGAGGGTGCTGGCGGGCCTGCCCGTGTTCGGCTCGTGTGCTGGCATGATCCTGCTTGCACGGGACGTCGTGGACGGCCGACCCGACCAGCCTCTGGTCGGCGGGCTGGACATGGTGGTCCGGCGCAACGCGTTCGGCCGGCAGGTCGACTCGTTCGAGGCGGACCTCGACGTCGTCGGTGTGCCGGGACCGCCGGTGCATGCGGTCTTCATCCGGGCACCATGGGTGGAAAAGGCAGGCGACACGGTCGAGGTACTGGCCCGTGTCGCCGAGGCGCCGGTGGCGGTCCGTCAGGGGTCGCTGCTGGCGACGGCGTTCCATCCCGAGCTCACCGGTGACTTCCGGGTACACCGGCTTTTCGTCGACATCGTGCGATCATCCGGATCAGGTCGGTGATTGCGAGTAAGAGGGGCAGGACATGAGCGGTCACTCCAAGTGGGCGACCACGAAGCACAAGAAGGCGGTCATCGACGCCCGGCGCGGCAAGCTGTTCGCCAAGCTGATCAAGACGGTCGAGGTCGCGGCCAAGACCGGCGGGGGAGACCCGGCCGGCAATCCGACGCTCGCGGACGCCATCGCCAAGGCGAAGTCCCAGTCGGTGCCGAACGACAACATCGACCGGGCGGTCAAGCGCGGCTCCGGTGAACTCGGCGGCGGCGTGAACTACGAGAGCATCACCTACGAGGCCTACGGGCCGGCCGGGGTGGCGGTGCTCGTCGAGTGCCTGACCGACAACCGCAACCGGGCCGCGTCCGACGTGCGGGTGGCGATCACCCGCAACGGTGGGACGGTGGCCGACCCGGGTTCGGTGTCGTACCTGTTCAACCGCAAGGGCGTCGTGCTGCTGGCCAAGCGGGACGGGCTGACCGAGGATGACGTGCTGCTGGCCGTCCTCGACGCCGGCGCGGAGGAGGTCAACGACCTCGGCGACGACTTCGAGGTCATCTCCGAGGCGACCGATCTGCACGCGGTGCGGGTCGCGGCGACCGACGCCGGGCTCGAGGTCAGCTCGGCCGACATCTCCTGGCTGCCGAGCGTGAGCGTGCAGCTGGACGCCGAGCCCGCCGCCAAGGTGCTCAAGCTGGTCGAGGCGGTCGAGGACCTGGACGACGTGCAGAACGTCTGGTTCAACGGTGACATCTCCGACGATGTCATGGAGCTGGTCACCAGCTGAGTGCGCCCGAACGCCGGGGCACACCGCCGGGGGCGTCCGATCGGCCGCGGTCGGCGTGTCGTGGATGTCGTGGTTGCGCCGCACGCCGTAGTATCGAACGAGTGTTCTCGCCGCGGTGCGCGTCCTCCCGCGGCGAGTTCCCTGCGGCGGGTTCTTCGGCGGTGGGATCCCAGCGGCGTGCGTACTCGGGAGGATGGATGCGGGTGCTCGGAGTCGATCCGGGGCTGACCCGGTGTGGCGTGGGAGTGGTCGACGGTGGCGTCGGCACCCGGGCCACCCTGGTCGAGGTCGGGGTGCTGCGCACCTCGGCCGGGGCGGATGTGGCCGATCGGCTGCGCGCCATCGCCGACGGGATCGACGCCTGGCTGGACCGCACCAGGCCGCAGGCCGTGGCAGTGGAGCGGGTGTTCAGCCAGGCCAACGTGCGCACGGTGATGGGCACCGCCCAGGCCGGCGCGGTGGCCATCATGCTGGCTGCCCGGCGGGATCTGCCGGTGGTGCTGTACACGCCCAGTGAGGTCAAGGCGGCCGTCACCGGCAGCGGCCGGGCCGACAAGGCACAGGTCGGTTTTATGATCACCAAGCTGCTCGGGTTGGCCGAGGTGCCGCGGCCCGCCGACTCCGCCGACGCGCTGGCGCTGGCGCTGTGCCACCTGTGGCGCGGCCCGGCCCTGGCTCGGATGCGGGCGGCCGCCGGCCCCGGGGGCACGCGGTGATCGCCTCGGTGTCGGGCACGGTCACCGCGCTGGGGCCGCTGTCCGCGGTCGTCGAGGTCGGCGGGGTGGGGCTGCTGGTCCAGTGCACCCCGGCGACGCTTGCGTCCCTGCGGGTGGGGGAGCCGGCCTCGTTGGCCACCACCCTGGTCGTGCGCGAGACGGAACTGACCCTGTACGGCTTCGCCATGCCCGACGAGCGGGACGTCTTCGAGGTCCTGCAGTCCGCGGCCGGCGTCGGCCCGAAACTGGCCCAGGCCGTCCTGGGCGTGCACGATCCCGACACGGTCCGGCGCGCCGTCGCCGAGGAGGACCTCAACGCCCTTACCCGGGTACCCGGCATCGGCCGCAAGGGAGCCCAGCGCATCGTGCTGGACCTGCGCGACCGCCTCGGCCCCCCGCGCGGTCCCGCGGCTGTGCCCGGCCCGCGGGCGGGTGCGCAGGCCCGGGCGGGCAGCCCCGGCGAGCATGGTCCCGGTGGCACGGTCGCGGCCTCGGTGCGGGAGGCCCTGGGCGGGCTTGGCTACTCCGCCCGCGAAGCCGAGGACGCCGTCGCCCGGGCGCTGGCCGCGCTCGCAGACCCTCCGCTCGCAGACCCTCCGCTCGCCGATCCCGCGGGCGACACTCCCACGGGCGACGCGGTCTCCGAGACCGCCATCCCCGTCTCCGAGCCTGACGCGGCGACGCTGCTGCGTGGGTCCCTCGCCGTGCTGCGCCGATGACGGCCCGCCGCGGGCCGTCCCGACAGTGGCCAAGCGCCTGCCCCGGCGGCGCGGATGGGTGAGCAGGGCCTGGTCTCGGCGGTCGCCAACGCCGAGGAACGGGCGTTCGAGGCGGGTCTGCGGCCGCACACCCTGAGCGAGTTCGTCGGCCAGGGCAAGGTTCGCGAACAGTTGACCATCATGCTCGAGGGCGCCCAGGCCCGCGGCACACCGCCGGATCACGTGCTGCTGTCCGGTCCGCCCGGCCTGGGCAAGACCAGCCTCGCCATGATCATGGCCGAGGAGCTCGGGGTTCCCCTGCGGATGACCAGCGGCCCGGCGATCGAGCGTGCCGGCGATCTCGTCGCGATCCTGACCGCGCTCTCCCCGGGCGAGGTGCTGTTCCTCGACGAGATCCACCGCATCGCCCGGCCGGCCGAGGAGCTGCTCTACTCGGCGATGGAGGACTTCCGGGTCGACGTGATCCTCGGCAAGGGCCCCGGGGCGACGGCGATCCCGCTGGCGCTCGCCCCGTTCACGTTGGTGGGGGCGACGACCCGCTCCGGGCTGCTCACCGGACCGCTGCGCGACCGGTTCGGCTTCACCGCCCACCTGGACTTCTACCGTCCCGACGAGCTCACCCAGGTGCTCACCCGCTCCGCCGGGCTGCTCGGCGTGCGGCTCACCCCCGAGGGCGCCGACGAGGTCTCCGGTCGCTCGCGGGGCACCCCACGGATCGCGAACCGGCTGCTGCGCCGGGTCCGCGACTACGCCGAGGTGCGTGCCGACGGCACGGTCACCCGTGAGGTCGCCGCCGCCGCGCTGCGGGTCTACGACGTCGACGGGCTCGGGCTTGACCGGCTCGACCGGGCCGTCCTGGAAGCCCTGGTCACCCGGTTCGGTGGCGGTCCGGTCGGACTTTCGACGCTCGCGGTGTCGGTCGGTGAGGAGACCGAGACCGTCGAGGACGTGGCCGAGCCGTTCCTGCTGCGGGCCGGCCTGCTGATCCGCACCGCCCGCGGCCGGGTGGCCACGCCGGCGGCCTTCGAGCATCTGGGTGTCGAACCGGTCAGTGACCCGCTTGGGCGCAGCCAGACGGCGCTGTTCCCCGACGCTGGCTGACCTGCCGCGGCAGCCTGGCGACGGCGCGTGCGGCGGTACAAACCGGACTCCCGGGCCCTGCCCACCGAACGCACCCGTTCGATACGTACGATCGCCGCAACAGTTCAGGAGGACGGGATGTGGGCGCGTACATGACGACGGCGGCGGGCAACAGCGAAGGTGGATCGATCGGCGGGTTTCTGCTCCCGTTGCTCCTCGTCCTCGTCGTGGTCTACATCTTCTCGATGCAGCGCCGCCGGGCCAAGGCCCAGCAGCAGGAGGCGTCGCGGATCGAACCGGGCACCCTGGTGGTGACCACCGCCGGTCTCTATGCCACCGTCGTCGAGCTGGACGAGGGCGACATCCTACTCGAGATCGCCCCGGACGTCGTCTGCCGCTTCAGTCGTAGCGCGGTCGCCCGCGTGCTGAGTTCCCCTGGCGACCAGGACGACCACGACCACGATCACGACCACGACGACCACGACGACCACGACGACCACGACGACCACGATCACCATGACCACGGTGATGGTGTCGGCGCACACGGTGCCGGCTCGACCGGCGAGGGCATCGGCGACACACCCGCCGCCGACGGAGCGGCGTCCGGCGAGACGCCAGCCGGTGGTACGCCAGCCGGTGGTACGTCGGCCGGTGGCGAGACGACCGGTAACGGCGACGTGGGAACGCCCGACCGGCTACGCAAGGAGCTGTGACCGCGGGTCGTCGTAGAACCGGGTGACGCACAGTCGCCGCGTCACCGCCAGGGGCTCGGAACGTACCCTCGGTGACATTCGTTCGGGTACGTTGAGCAACGCCGCTCCGGGCACGGCGAGGCGAACCAGCGCCGGTCAGCCGGTGCATGAGGAAGGGGCTCGCACGTGGCACGCCGCTCGGCACGGGTTTCCGCGGGAACCTCCGCATGGACCCGGCTGGGGATCCTCGGAGGGCTGTTCGCCCTGCTCTACGGCCTTATGGCCGTCACCGGCACCTGGACCCCCCGGCTCGGTCTCGATCTCCAAGGTGGCACGAGCGTCATCCTGACCCCTCGGGCCACGGGTGGCCAGTCGGTGAACTCCGGCGCCATCAACCAGGCTGTCGACATCATCCGCCAACGCGTCGACGGGCTCGGGGTCGCCGAGTCCGAGGTCCACCGCACGGGCAACCAGATCGAGATCTCGGTGCCCGGCCGTGGCCGCAGCGACGTCGTCGACCTCGTCGGTCAGACCGCCGAACTGCGCTTCCGTCAGGTCTACCAGGCCGATGCGGCCACCGCGGCGGCACCGACCCCGGCGCCGACGGCGACGCCGGCCCCCGGCGCGACCCCCGCCCCCGCGGGCAGCGCGACTCCCGCTCCGTCGGTGGCACCGACACCCAGCGTGGCGCCGGGCGCGGCCACCCAGCCGAGCCCGACCGCGACCCAGCGGCCCGCGGCCCTCGGTCTGCCGGGTGAGGGTTCGGGTCTCGCGGTGCAGGCGGTGTCCTTCTCCGCCCGGTCCGGTTCGACCGTGCTCGCCGCGCCCGCCGCCACCATCGCCCCCGCCGCCAGCACCGCCCCATCGGCGGCGCCCTCGGCCTCCCCTGCTCCGTCGACGACGGCCTCCCCGGCGCCCACGCAGGCCACCGATCCAGCCGCCGCCGCGGCCGCGCCGCCGGCCAGTGTCGTGGCCCAGTACACCGCGTTGACCTGCGCGCCCAGCGACGTGCGCCGCTCGGCGGCGAGCACCGACAAGGCGCAGGACTGGATCGCGGCCTGTGACCGCGACGGCACCACCAAGTACCTGCTGATGCCGGCGTCGGTCGTCGGCACGGACGTGAAGACCGCGTCCGCCGGTCTGCAGGGCGGTGGCGGCACCACGTCCATCAACACCGGGCAGTGGGTGGTGAACGTCGAGTTCACCGGTTCCGGCCAGGGCAAGTTCACCCGCCTCACCGAGCAGACGATCGGCAAGCAGGTCGCGATCGTGCTTGACGGCGTCGTCCAGTCGGCGCCGCAGACCAACGAGCGCATCGCCGGCACGGCCCAGATCTCCGGCTCCTTCAACCAGTCCGACGCCGATGATCTGTCCAACGTGCTGCGCTACGGTGCGCTGCCACTGGCGTTCGAGCGGTCCCAGGCGGAGTCGATCTCGCCGACCCTGGGTCGCGACTCCCTGCACGGTGGCCTGCTCGCCGGCGGGATCGGTCTGCTGCTCGTCATCGCCTACTCGTTCCTGTACTACCGGGCGATGGGCATCGTCGTGGTGGCCTCTCTGGTGGTCAGCGGCGGGATCATCTACGCGTCGGTGGTGCTGCTGGGCAGCGCGATCGGCTTCACGCTGACCCTCGCCGGCATCGCCGGTCTGATCGTGTCGATCGGTGTCACCGCCGACTCGTTCGTCGTCTACTTCGAACGAATAAAGGACGAGGTGCAGGCCGGTCGGACGGTGCGGGTCGCCGCCGACCGGGCCTGGCCCGCCGCGCGGCGCACAATGCTCGCCGCCGACACCGTGTCGTTCCTCGCCGCCGCGGTGCTCTACGTCCTGTCGATCGGCTCGGTGCGCGGGTTCGCCTTCACGCTGGGTCTGTCCACCCTGAGCGACGTACTGATCATGTTCATCTTCACCCGGCCGCTGGTAGCGCTGCTGGTGCGGCGCAGGCTGTTCTCCGTCAGTCGTTTCTCGGGACTGAGCCCGAAGATGATCGGCGGACGAGCCGCCGCAGTCCCGGTGGCCACCACCCGGGCGCGTCTGGCCAAGCGGCCGACGCCGGCCGGGCAGAAGCGGGAGAGCTGAGACGATGGCACTGCTCGCGCGGATCTACCGCAGCGACTTCCACGCGGACTTCGTCGGCCGCCGCCGGGCCTGGTACACGGTGTCCGGTGTCGTCGTCGCGATCTGCGTCATCAGCATGATCGTGCGGGGTTTCAGCCTCGGCATCGAGTTCTCCGGCGGCGCGGTGTTCCAGTTGCCGAGCAACGGCGGCACCGTCGAGCAGGTGGAGGACACGCTGGCGAACGCGGGGATCGACCCGTCCGACAGCGTGATCCAGCAGCTCGAGACGTCCCACCAGTTCCGGGTGCAGACCCGCACGCTCACCGATCAGCAGACCGAGCAGGTCACCAACGCGTTGGCGAAGCAGTTCTCGATCTCCGATCCGGACCGCAACATCGCCGTGTCGACGGTGGGCTCCTCCTGGGGTTCGACGATCACCAAGAAGGCGATCCAGGGTCTGATCGTCTTTCTCATCCTGGTCGTCATCTACCTGTCGGTGCGTTTCGAGTGGAAGATGGCGATGGCCGCGATGGCCGCGCTGGTGCACGACCTGATTGTCACGATGGGTGTGTACTCGCTGGTCGGGTTCGAGGTGAGCCCGTCCACGGTGATCGCAGTCCTGACCATTCTCGGTTTCTCGTTGTACGACACGGTGGTGGTGTTCGACCGGGTGCGGGAGAACACCGCGGGAATCGCGACGTCCACCCGGCGCACCTACGCCGAGTCGACGAACGACGCCCTCAACGAGACGTTGGTCCGTTCGCTGAACACCTCGCTGATCGCGCTGATCCCGGTCGCGTCGCTGCTGTTCGTCGGCGCCGGGCTGCTGGGCGCCGGCACGCTGAAGGACCTGGCGCTCGCCCAGTTCGTCGGTATCGCGTCGGGTACCTACTCGTCGTTGTTCTTCGCGACGCCGCTGCTGGTCGACCTCAAGCGCTCCGATCCCGCGGTGGTGGCCCTCGACGCGCGGGTCGCCCGCGATCGGGCCCGCCGGGCCCGCTCCGGCGAGGGCCTCGCCGCGGACACCTCCGGTGCCCAGGCGGCGCGGGTGGTCGGCCGTGGCCCGCGGGGCCTCGGCGACGGTGACGACGGTTCGGACCACCTGGACGGGCCCGGTGGTTCGGGGGCCGCGGGCCCGGGGGAGGGCCGAGACGGCGGGGCGTGGGGGGAGCCGGTGACCGCGGGCGTAAACATCGGCGGTGCGGCCCGTCGGCCGCAGCCAGGTGCAGCTCCGCGACGCGCCGGGCAGCGCAAGCCCGGGCGTCGGGGGCGTCCAAGCGGTAAGAAGCGACGGTAGGAAACGTCTGCCGGAGTGACACGAACAGGCCGGGCGGGTCCCGCGTACGGCGCCGGCTGTGCCGGACCGTCTGGAACACAGGCAGCGGACTAACCCGAAAGTGGGCGGAACGAAACGATGACAGGCATCGGCGAGGTAGTACCCCAGCGGTCCGCCACGAACGACGCGGCCGCCGACGTGCTGCGTAGCCACGTCCGGGACATCCCGGACTGGCCGCAGCCCGGCGTCGTGTTCAAGGACATCACCCCGCTGCTGTCGTCACCCACCGCGTTCGGCGTGGTGATCGGCGCCATCGCGGACATCGCGCGGGAGCGGGGTGCCACCACTATCGCGGGCATCGAGGCGCGCGGCTTTCTGCTGGCCGCCCCGGTGGCCGACCGGATCGGTGCCGCCCTGGTGCCGATCCGCAAGAAGGGCAAACTGCCCGGACCGATCCGCAGCGCCACCTACGACCTGGAGTACGGCAGCGCCACCATCGAGATCCACGCGGACGCGGTACCCGCGGGTGAGAGGGTGCTGCTGGTGGACGACGTGCTCGCCACCGGGGGCACCGCCGCGGCCGCACACGGCCTGCTCGTGGAGTGCGGCGCCGAGGTGGTCGCACTGACGGTGCTCATGGAACTGTCGTTCCTGCCCGGCCGCTCGCGGCTTGGAACACTGGATATTGTCCCACTTCTGGCGATTTGACCTAAATCGGCACTGGTCTGCGGAAGGCGGGGGCCGGTCCCGGGGTTACGCTCGTCAGAGCAGTCCCCAGTCTGGAGCGGCCCGTGCCTGAGGCAGCGCCGGTGACCACCGGAGCGTCGTCGTCCGCCTCGGCCCCCACCAGGGAGCCGAGGTCGGCGGCGACGCCCGCGCGCCCGGCGTCCGGCCGCGCGCCGGCGGCTCGTGAGCTCACGGGCCGTCAGCCGGCGGCCCTCGAGCCGGCGGCTCGCCCGTCGGTGGGCCCGGAGCTGGTGGGCCCGGAGTCGGGTGGCCCGGAGTCGGGTGGCCCGCATCCGGTGCCCGAGCGGGCGCCGGATGGTCCGTCCGAGGCGGCGACGCCCGGCAGCGGGCTCTCGGCCGGTGACGCGCCTGGCGGTGGCGCGTCCGGAGGGTCGCAGAGCGCTCCGGTCATCCCGCGGCTTGGGCACGAGTCGCCGCCGTTGCCGCGCCGGGTACGTGGTCGGCTCTCGCGGCTGTCCACCCACCGGGCCACGCCGTCGTCCACGCTGGACCCGGTGCTGCGGGGGTTGCTCGCCAACCATCCGCGGGCCGACATCGACCAGGTGCTGCGGGCCTTCGAGGTCGCTGACGCGGCGCACGCCGGTCAGGTGCGCTTCTCCGGCCATCCCTACATCAGTCATCCCATCGCGGTCGCGGGCATCCTCGCCGATCTCGGGATGGACACTCCGACGCTGTCCGCGGCGCTGCTGCACGACACGCTGGAAGAGACATCACTGACCGTCGACGTGATCCGGGAGACCTTCGGGGACCAGATCGCACTGATCGTGGACGCGGTCAGCAAACTCAACCGCGTGAAGGTCGGGGAGGCGGCGCAGGCGGAGACGATCCGCCGGATGGTCGTGGCCATGGCCCGCGACCCCCGGGCGCTGGTGGTCAAGCTCGCCGACCGGCTGCACAACATGCGTACCCTGCGGTTCCTGCCCGAACACAAGCAGGAGCGCAAGGCCCGGGAGACGCTCGAGGTCTATGCCCCGCTGGCCCATCGCCTCGGCATGAACTCGCTGAAGTGGGAGCTGGAGGACCTCTCCTTCGCCGCGCTGTACCCGAAGCGGTACGACGAGATCGTCCGGCTGGTCGCCGACCGCGCGCCGAGCCGCGACGTCTACCTCGCCGACGTGATCGGCCAGGTGCAGACCGGTCTGCGCGACTCGCGGATCAAGGCGGTCGTGTCCGGCCGGCCGAAGCACTACTACTCGATCTACCAGAAGATGGTGGTGCGCGGCCGGTCGTTCGACGACATCTACGACCTGGTCGGCATCCGCGTCCTGGTGGACTCCGTCCGCGACTGCTACGCCACGCTCGGCAACGTCCACGCGAACTGGAAGCCGATCCCGGGCCGGTTCAAGGACTACATCGCGATGCCGAAGTTCAACATGTACCAGTCGCTGCACACGACGGTGATCGGCCCGGAGGGCAAGCCCATCGAGTTGCAGATCCGCACCCATGCCATGCACAACCGGGCCGAGTACGGCATCGCCGCGCACTGGAAGTACAAGGAGGACGGGGTCGCCGTGCGTACCTCGGCCACCCCACGTCCCGGGCGGCGCCGCGGCGGCGCGGAGCCGGACCTGATGAGCTGGCTGCGCCAGGTGCTGGACTGGCAGCGCGAGAGCGCGGACCCCGGCGAGTTCCTCGACAGCCTGCGGTTCGCGGCGGAGACCGACGAGGTGTTCGTGTTCACCCCGAAGGGTGACGTCATCCCGCTTCCGGTCGGGTCCACCTCGGTCGACTTCGCCTACGCGGTGCACACCGATGTCGGCCACCACTGCGTCGGCGCGCGCATCAACGGCCGGATCGCCACGCTGGACACCCAGCTCGACAACGGCGACACGGTCGAGGTCTTCACCTCGCGAGCCCCGTCCGCGGGTCCCAGCGAGGACTGGCTGATGTTCGTCCGCTCGTCCCGGGCCAGGTCGAAGATCCGCCAGTGGCATGCCCGGGAGCGCCGCGAGGACGCGATCGTCGCCGGCCGTGACGCGATCGGTCGGGCGATGCGCCGCCATGGTCTGCCGCTGTCCCGGCTGATGAGCGGCGACGCCCTGCTGGGCCTGGCCAAGGACATGCGCTACCAGGATGTCGCCGCGCTGTACGCGGCGGTGGGGGAGAACCACCTGAGCGCGGCGTCCGTGGTCAGCCGGCTGCTGACGACCCTGGGCGGCCCGGAGGGCGCCGAGGAGGACGTCGGCGAGACCGAACTGCCGATCCGCACGCTGCGCCGTTCCGCCGCGGAACCCAGCGTGCTGGTCACCGGCGCGCCCGACGTGTGGACGAAACTCGCCCGCTGCTGCGCGCCGATGCCCGGCGACGACATCGCCGGCTTCGTCACCCGCGGTAAGGGCGTGTCGGTGCACCGCGGCGACTGCGTCAACCTCACCGGGCTGCGCGGCGGCCCACACGACCGGTTGGTCGAGGTCGCGTGGGCGGCCTCGTCGGGCTCGGTGTTCCTCGCCGTGATCCAGGTCGAGGCGCAGGACCGCACCAAACTGCTCTCCGACGTGACCCGGGTGCTGTCCAACCGGCACGTCAACATACTGTCCGCATCGGTCACCACGACCCGTGATCGTGTGGCGGTCAGTCGCTTCACCTTTGAGATGGGCGACGCGAAGCACCTCGGGAACATCCTGAGCGCGGTCCGATCCCTGGATGGGGTCTACGACTGTTTCCGCGTCACCTCGGGCGTACAGGCCTAGCCGAGAACCAGGCCTGGTAGTCCCGGGCCTGGACAGACCCAAGGGGGCGCCGTGGATGCAGAGACGGTAGGTGCGGGCTTTCCGGCCGGCGGCGGGCTGTCCCCCGCGCTGGCCAGATCGGACGCGGCCGACGACGCCTCCCGGGCGATGTCGGCCGCCCGCCAGGCAAGCGTGCGGCTCGCGTACCTGGCCCGGCGGATGGCCGCGCCGCGGATGTCGCAGGTGCCCCCCGAGCTGCGCGACATCGTCGAGGCCCATCGGGACTACCATCCCCGCGCCGACATCGCGGCCCTCGTGCACGCCTTCGGCGTCGCCGAGCAGCTGCACGCCGGACAGATGCGCCGCAGCGGTGACCCCTACATCAGCCATCCGCTGGCCGTCACCGCGGAACTCGCCGAACTCGGCGTCGACACGACCACCCTCATCGCGGCCCTGCTGCACGACACCGTCGAGGACACCGGCTACACCCTCGCCTCGGTGACCGCCGAGTTCGGGCCCGAGGTCGCCAACCTCGTCGATGGCGTCACCAAACTGGACAAGATGCGTTTCGGGGAGGCCGCCGAGGCCGAGACGCTGCGCAAGCTCATCGTCGCGCTGGCCCGGGACTACCGGGTGCTGGTCATCAAGATCGCCGACCGGCTGCACAACATGCGCACGCTCAACTTCATGTCCCCGGCCAAACAGCAGAAGATCTCCCGGGTGACGCTGGAGATCCTGGCGCCGCTGGCCCACCGGCTCGGCGTGAGCGTGATCAAACGCGAGCTCGAGGACCGGGCGTTCGCCGTGCTGCATCCCGCCGAACACGCCCGCATCGCCGCCGTCGTCGACGAGTTCACCGCCGCCGAGCAGAACAGCGGCGCCATGCGGGACATGGTGTCGCGACTGCAGTCCGGTCTCGCCAGCGCCCGGATCGACGGCGAGGTGGCCATCCGGGCCAGTCACCTGTTCTCCATCTACAAGCGGGCCCAGGAACGGGCACGGGCACCGCGGGACTACACGGACATCGTCCGGGTGCTCGTTCTCGTCGACGAGATCACCGACTGCTATGCCGCGCTCGGCGTGATCCACGCCCTGTGGCGCCCGGTGCCGGGCCGGCTGCGCGACTTCGTCGCGACCCCGAAGTTCAACATGTACCAGTCGCTGCACACCACCGTCGTCGACGATGACGGCCGCAGCATCGACATCCAGATCCGCACCGCCTCCATGCACCAGCTGGCCGAGACCGGCATCATCGCCCGTCCCGTCGGGGCCGGGGCCGACGGCGCCCGGCTGGAGGGCCTGTCCTGGCTGCACAGCCTGCTGGACTGGCAGGAGGACACCGTCGACTCGGACGAGTTCCTCGAGTCACTGTCGTCGGACCTGGAATCCGACGAGGTGCTCGCCTTCACCCCGAAGGGCCGCATGATCGCGCTGCCGGCCCGGTCCTCCCCGGTGGACGTCGCCTACGCGGTGCACACCGACATCGGCCACCGGGCGATCGGCGCCCGGGTCAACGGCCGGCTCGTCCCGTTGCACACCCGGCTGCGCAACGGTGACGTGGTCGAGATCCTCACCTCCAACCTCCCCGGCGCCGGCCCCTCGGAGGACTGGCTCCGCTTCGTGCGGACCTCCCGGGCTCGCGTCCGCATCCGTCGCCACCTGGCCCGGGCCCGGCGCACCTCCCCGTCCGGCTCCTCGTCGTCGTTCTCGTCCCCGACGGCCGGTGTGACCTCGTCCACCGGTGTCGGTACGTCCGGTGTCGGTACGTCCGGTGTCGGTTCCTCCGTGGGTAGGGCTTCGTCCTCGCCTTCGGCCGGGATGAGCCCGACGGCACGACCGCTCGGGTCCGGCGGGGCGATGTGGCCGGCGATCAGCGCCGGGAAGCCACCGACAGCCGGGACCGCTCCCCGCGCCCTCGACGGCGGCGAGACCGATGGGACCGTGGCGACCGATGGGACCGTGGCGACTGGTGCGAGCGTGGCGACCAGCGCGAGCGTGGCGACTGGTGCGACTGGTGCGACTGGTGCGACTGGTGTGACTGGTGTGACGGTGGTGGCTGGCGAACTCGGGGCGGCCGTCACCGGGCCGGGACGTCGTGGGAGCGCTGGCAGCCAGTCCGCCGTCGCCGACGACGGGACCGGCGTGCGGACGCCGATCCGGCTGGCGCGATGTTGCCTTCCGCTGCCTGGCGACACCGTCGTCGGCCTCACCACCCATGGGAACGCCGCAGCCCTGCATCGACAGGAATGTGCGAATGTGACCGATGTGTCGGCGGAGCGTGAGCGGGTGCCGGTGGCGAGCTGGTCCATGCCGCAGGTCACGATCTTCCCGGCGGAGATCGCGGTCGAGGCGTTCGACCGCTACGGGCTCCTGGCCGACATCACCGAGATTCTCTCCGAGACCTCGGTCTCGGTGCGGGCGGCCTCCACCACCACGTCGGACGACCGGGTCGCCCACGCCCGTTTCACCATCGAGGTCACCGGCCTGGAGCAGCTCGGCCGCATCCTCGCCGCGGTCCGTCACGTCGGCGGCGTGTACGACTGCTATCGCGCCTGCCAGACCCAGCCCCCGCCGCGCACCCCCCGGCCAGGCACAACCAGCCCGGTCGGCCCCGGCGATCCCACCACCACCACCACCACCAGCGGCTCCGGCTCCGCGTCGGCATCCTCCCGTTCCTCCCGCCCGCCCCGAACCTCCCGGTCGCTGCCCGGATCGGTGCCGATGGCCACCGCCCCGCGGGAACCCGAATCGACGGTGGGCTAGCCGCCTCGCCCGGCCCTCGCCGCCGACGGCCCGCTCCGCGGACGGATGCCGAGGGTTGTGCGGTCGCATGCCGAGGGTTGTTCGGTGTGGGGAGGCCGAATCCTTGAACAACCCTCGGCATGTCGCGATCTCTGTCGTGATCCAGAGGCGCTGGAGCACCTGACCCCACCGCCTGGACCCGGCGAACGCACACCCCGGTTCCCGGGCAGGACGGCCAGCGGCGAAACCATGATCCGATCTCGGGCGTGAACCGCGGGGGTGGTGGGATGGTGATGGTGGGGCGAGCCGGACAGGACGGTGGGCGGCGGTCTGGGCTCGGCGGGACAACTCCATTCGGGGGAGAAGATCACCCGAATGGAGGGGCTCGGATGGGCTGGTCCATTACGTACGGTGATGTTTCTGCTGAGGTCGAACGGGGTGGATGACCGTCCGCCCGGACCGGGATCCGTGAGGCGTGTCGCGGCCGCGCCGAGGCCGAAAGGGCGTCGGCGCGGGCTGCGGGAAGAGGCCCGGGAAGGAACCTGGCGAAGGGGGTCCACGGAGTGAGCCGTGGCTGGCCCGGGAAGCCGGGCGATTCCAGTGCGGAAGGTGCCTTCCGTATGGACCGGATGTAACCGGCACGTATCCAATGTCATCCACGCCGGCAGATTGCGGGCGAATGACGGTGGGTGGAATGTGGTGGCCCGCTCGGGGCGCTGAAAATTCAACGGCCGTGGCGGCCCATCGATGTAGAGTATCCTGCGTATCCCCGTTTCCAGAGGGAGTGCGCATGAGTCATCTGCAGGTCGTCGTCAGTATCGACTCCCTGGACGGCGCCGAGCGTATCGGTCGGGCGCTGGTGGAGGCCCGACTGGTCGCCTGTTTCCAGGTCCTCGGCCCGATGCGCAGCATCTATCGGTGGAAGGGCGAGATCGAGCAGGCGGACGAATGGCTCTGCCTGGCGAAAACGACCACCGCGCGATTCGACGAGATGCGCGAGCGACTCGTCGTCCTGCATCCGTACGACAATCCCGAGATCATTGCGACGCCGATAGTCGCTGGGCACGGCGACTATCTGGACTGGATCAGCGAGCAGACCAGACCGCTCGCACAGTGATCCGGAGCCTGCCGGTTGTGCCAGGGACCGGCCGCGGTGACCGCGGCGGGAGGAATCAGACCAGGGCCCGCAACTGGTCGTCGAGATCCCGCACGACCTGGGTGTGCTGCCAGGGGCGCAGGTGTTCGCGGGCGCGGCGGACGCGGGCGAGTCCCAGCGAGAAGTCGGTTTGCGCGACGATTGCGAGGGATTCGGCGGCGAAGTGGCAGGCCGCGTCGATCTCGCGGCGCTGGATATGCACCTCGGCGATGTCGCTGAGAAGCAGGGAGCGCTTCTTGGTGGCCCCTGGTCCGGCCACTCGCAGTGCTTCGGTCGCCGCGGCGTAGGCGGCCGCGGGACGACGCAGCCTGGTGTATGTGGTGACTTTCAGGCCGTCGAGCCGGCCCCGGTCAAAGAAATGCGTCCAGACCCGGCTGCCATCGCTCTCGCCGCGGTCGAAGGCATCCTGGGCGCGGTCGAGGGCGGTCAGTGCGGCCCGGCCCTCACCGCGGGCGGCCTGCTCCTCGGCCTCGCGTGCGGCCAGCCAGGCACGGGTCATCGCGGTGCTGCCGGCCGCGGCCCGTCGCTGCGCCTCACCGAGCAGCGCGCAGGCCTGGTCGTGGCGGCCCTGGCTGGCGGTCTGGTAGCTCTCGTAGCCCAGCACGCAGGCCCAGAGCCCGTGGTCCTCGGCGTCCCGGGCGGCCTCGATGGCGACCCGGTAGTAGGCCGTCGCCGCCGGCAGGTCGTTGCTGTCGAAGGCCAGCCAGCCCGCCAGTGCCGCGGTCTCGCCGGCCGTCGAGGTCAGCGAGCGGCGCAGGGGGGAACGGCCGGTGGACTCCAGCAACTGGATGAGACGCCCCAGATGCTCGGTGACGCGTGGCATCAGCGTCCGGGCGGGAACACGCTCCTCCAGGCCGTACAGACCCGCGGTGCGCTGGCCCAGCTCCTCGACGAGCTCGGGGGTGACGCTGGCGCGTCGTCGCAGCGCCGCGGACAGCCGTTCCCAGGGCGGGCCGTCGGCGCCCGCGCCCAGCGGGACGACCGCCACACCGCCCGCGGCGGCCAGCAGACGCAGCACGTCGCGGCGCTCCACCGGCGGGCCGTTGGGGTCGATCACACTGCCGGTGCCGTGCAGGGCCGCCACCGGACCCACGGTGACGGTCGCCCCGCCGACCGTCACGCCCGCGACATCCGCTGGTCGGCCGGGTTCCGGTCGACCAGCGCCGCCTATGGGCGCGAGTGCCTCGTCGTCGACGAATCCGAGTTCCACCGATGACCGACCGAACAGCGCGCGCAGCAACCGCTGATAGCGGAGACTGGGCTTTTTATCGCCCTTCTCCCACTTGCAGATCATGTTTCCGGTGACACCGGCCTCGCGACCGTCGTGCACCATGGAGAAACGGCGGATCTCGGTCGCGAGCCGTTCCTGCGACCAGCCCCGCTCCTCCCGACTCAGCCGCAGCCGGGAGTTCGGTGTGCGTGGTGCCGGGCCGCGTCCGGATGGCGCGCCATCGTCGACGGAAGCACCGGTGGGGGAAGTCCGGGACGCCCCCGAGGGAGCGGTCGTGAGCTGCATCGGGGCCTCCGAAGTCAATCGGTTGACTCCTGGAGCTTAACCCTCAGTGAGATATGCCGGGCATGCCGTCCGTGGTCCTTCCGGGACCAGAAGCGGAAAAGGTGTGGTCCCTGTGGTCTTTGTCATTCGTGGACGGTGTGATTCGTGGACAGTCGGTGTGCCGCTGCGGAGGGTGGCGCACCCTGGGGCGCGGACGGTGGCGCAGCCGGTGGCCGTCCGTCGCGGACCGTTGGGCCCCGGGCGTCGCCTTCGCCCGCCCGGGTCCGGCCTTCTACAGTGTGGGGGTGAGAGCCGGACCCCTCGACCGCCGACCTCGACCGACCGGATCCGGCGCCCCTGCCCGTCCACTGCGGGCGTGGCAGCAGGCGGCTCTGGAGATCTACCGTGCGCGTTCGGCGTCGGGCGCGCGGGACTTCCTCGCGGTCGCGACGCCGGGCGCGGGCAAGACGACCTTCGCCCTGCAGATCGCCGCCGACCTGCTCGCCGCCGGTGAGATCAGCCGGATCACCGTGGTCGCACCCACCGAGCACCTCAAGCGGCAGTGGGCGGCAGCCGCATCCGAGGTCGGCATCGACCTGGACCCGGACTTCCGCAACGCGGCCGGCGCCACGTCCTCGGACTACACCGGCGTCGCCGTGACCTACGCGCAGGTCGCGGCCCATCCAGCCCTGCACCGGGCCCGCACCGGGGCGCGGCGCACCCTGGTCATCCTGGACGAGATCCATCACGCGGGCGACGCGTTGTCGTGGGGAGAGGCGGTGCGGGAGGCGTTCGCCCCGGCGACCCGCCGACTCGCCCTGACCGGAACGCCCTTTCGCTCCGACGTCAACCCCATCCCGTTCGTCACCTACCTGCCCGGGACGGACGGTGTGCTGCGCAGCATCGCCGACTCCTCCTACGGTTACGCCGAGGCGCTGCGCGACGGGGTCGTCCGTCCGGTGCTGTTCCTGGCGTACTCGGGGGAGATGTCCTGGCGCACGAGCGCGGGGGCGGAGCTGTCGGCGCGCCTGGGCGAACCGTTGACCAGCGACCAGACCGCCGCCGCCTGGCGCACCGCGCTCGACCCCCGCGGCGACTGGATGCCTTCTGTGCTCGCCGCCGCCGACACCCGGCTCTCGCAGGTCCGGGCCGGTGGCATGCCGGACGCGGGTGGCCTGGTCATCGCCACCGATCATGCGACCGCCCGGGCCTACGCCGGGATGCTCGCCCGGCTCACCGGCTCGTCGCCGTCGGTCATCCTCTCCGACGACCCCACCGCGTCCTCGAAGATCGAGAACTTCCGGCGTTCCACCGACCGGTGGATGGTCGCCGTGCGGATGGTCAGCGAGGGCGTGGACGTGCCACGGCTGGCCGTCGGGGTCTACGCCACCTCGGCGTCCACCCCGCTGTTCTTCGCCCAGGCGGTCGGGCGGTTCGTGCGTGGACGCGGCCGGGGCGAGACCGCCTCGGTGTTCCTGCCCAGTGTGCCGTCCCTGCTGGGGCTCGCCGGCGAGATGGAGGTCCAGCGCGACCACGCGCTGGAGAAGTCCCCGCGCGACCCCGACGCCTTCGACGACGACGCGCTGCGCGAGGCCAACCGCCGCCGCGACGCCCCCGACCAGCCCGACACCCTGTTCACCGCGCTCGGCTCGTCCGCCCACCTGGACCGGGTCATCTTCGACGGCGGCGAGTTCGGCACCCCGGCCGCGATCGGCTCGGTCGAGGAGGAGGACTTCCTCGGCCTGCCCGGCCTGCTCGAACCCGACCAGGTCGCCACGCTGCTGCGGCAGCGGCAGGCCGCCCAGCAGGCCGCGGCGCGCAGGGAGGCGGCGAAGTCTCCCGGTCAGTCGCAGCCGGTGGTACCCACCGCCCGCACCGCGAGCACCGCCGGAGTCGCCGGTGCCGGTGCCAGCACCAGTGCGGGTACGGACGAGGACGATGCCGCCCGGCCCAAGCACGAGATCATCGCCGAGCTGCGCCGCGAGCTCAACCGCCTCGTCGGCATGCACTTCCACCGCACCGGCAAACCGCACGGGATGATCCACGCGGAGCTGCGCCGCAGCTGCGGCGGGCCGCCGAGCGGCCAGGCCACGGCCGCCCAGTTGCAGGCCCGCATCGACACCGTCCGGCGCTGGGCGAGCTGACCCGACCGACGCCGACCCACGTCATCAGCCGACCGCCGACCGCCACCGCCGACCGGTGGACCGGATGCTGATCGCCGGTCGGCGGGGTGGGGCGCGGCGGGGCTGGCGACGCGGTGGGGTCAGCCGCCCTGGGAGACGGTGATCGAGGTGATCTTGGCCTTGCTGGCTGGCGCGCCGTCCGAGCCGCCACCCTCGACCCCGGGCTTGGTGAGCTTGTCCAGCACGTCCAGACCCTGGGTGATCCTGCCGAAGACGGTGTAGCCACCGGCGAGCGCGGCCGCGCCCTGCGTCGTCGGGGTGGCGTAGTTGATGAAGAACTGGCTGCCGTTGCTGTCGGGCTGCGAGCTGTGGGCCATCGCGAGGACACCGCGGTCGTAGGTGACACCCTCGGTGTTCTCGTTGGCGTAGCCGTAGCCGGGGCTGCCGGCACCGGTGCCGGTCGGATCCCCGCACTGCAGGACGAAGATGCCGGCCTCGGTGCCGGCCGTCTCACGGTGGCAGGCGGTGTCGTCGAAGTACTTCGTGTCGGCGAGGGTGAGCAGCGCGTGCACGGTGCAGGGGGCCTTGTCGGCGTCCAGGGTCGCGGTCATCGTCCCGGCACTGGTGTTGATCACCATGGTGGCGGGGGAGGTGTCGACCTTGGCGGCGGCCTTGGGCAGCGTCGCGTTGCGGGCCGGGGTCTCGCCGTTGGACGTGTAGACGCAGTCCCCGACCTTGCTGGTCGGCGCGGCGGCCGCGGCGGAGGGGGTCGTCGCCGGGTTCGCCGTGGCGGTGGCGTTGTCGTCGTGGTCCTTGCCGGTGAGCAGGATGGCGGCGATCGACGACGCGGCGACGACGACCACGATGAAGCCGGCCACGATGGCCAGCCGCTGCTGGCGGCGGCGCTGGGTTTGGCGGCGGCGCTCGGCCTGCCGGGTGGCCCGGGCCTCGGCGAGCTCGCGTTGGCGTCGATCCCTCGAACTGGTGGCCACCGTCGCCGGCCCTCCTCATGTATCGACTGACGGTTGTGGACGCCCTACGCCTGCCGGAGTCGGTCCGCACCAGGGGCGGTACGCACCGATGGGCACCGGGACGTGGGCACCGTCACCGTAACCGTTCCACACGGTAACTGTTGTTCCAGGTCGGCCGTGGGGGGCGCTCCGACCCACGATGCCGCTTCCAGGATGCCCGGGCTGCCTGTGCGGGGGCTGTCCGTGGCCGGGGAAGGGGCGCAGGGGTGGCTGGTAGCGTGGCCGTGGGGGTGCGATGCGGCACCACCACGAGGCGTGATCATTCAGGGGTTGACGCGACGCATGCTCGACAAGCGATTCATCCGGGACAACCCGCAGGCCGTCCGGGACGCGGTCGCCGCCAAGGGCGTCGACCTGGATGTCGACGAACTGCTCCAGCTTGACCAGGAGAACCGCAAGCTGCAGTTCGAGGTCGACGAGGCGCAGGCGCAGCGACGCAGCCGCTCGAAGCAGTTCGCGAAGGCCGACGAGGCCCGCCGCGCCGAGCTGCGCGCCGAGCAGGAGGCGTTCGACCGACAGCTCAGCGACAACCGCGAACGCCTCGCCCGCACCGCTGCGCGGCTGGCCGAACTGATGCTCGCCACACCGAACATCCCCTGGTCCGGCGCGCCGGTCGGGCCGGACGAGTCGGCCAACGTGGTGCTGCGCACCGTCGGCGCCCCGCCGAGCTTCGACTTCGACCCGCTGGATCACGTCGAGCTCGCCGAACGCCGGGGCTGGGCCGAGTTCGCCCGGGCCCGGCGGGTGGCCGGTGAGCGGGCCTACGCCCTCGTCGGCGATCTGGTGCTGCTTGAACGCGCGATCCACTCCTACGCGCTGGACCTGCTGCGGGGCAGGGAGTTCACCCCGATCTCGGTGCCGGCGCTGGTCCGTGAGGAGCCGCTGGTCGGCACCGGGATGCTGCCCAAGGGGCGCGAGGAGATCTACGAGATACCCGCCGATGACCTGTTCCTGGCCGGCACCGCCGAGGTCGCTCTCGTCGGGCTGCACGCCGGGGAGATCCTCGAGGCGGCCGCGCTGCCCGTGCGCTACGCCGGTATCTCCGCGTCCTTCCGCCGGGAGATCGGCAGCGCCAGCCGGGATGTGCGCGGCCTGCTGCGGGTGCACCAGTTCGAGAAGGTCGAACAGTTCGTGCTGTGCGCCGCGGACGAGGCCGAGTCGGCCCGCTGGCACGCGGAGCTGCTGGCCACCGCCGAGCGCATCCTCACCGATCTGGGGCTCAGCTACGAGGTGGTCGAGTGCGCCACCGGTGACATGGGCGTCGGCAAGTTCCGGATGAACGACATCAACACCTGGTTTCCCTCGCTTGGCCGCTACCGGGAGACGCACAGCTGCTCGACCCTGCACGACTGGCAGGCCCGGCGGGCGAACCTGCGCTACCGCGACGCCGACGGCACCATCCATTTCGCGCACACGCTGAACAACACCGCGGTCGCCACCCCGCGGCTGCTCGCGGCGCTGCTGGAGAACCACCAGACCGCCGACGCCGGCATCCGGGTGCCCGAGGTGCTACGCCCCTACCTGGGCGGACGCGAGCTGCTCTGAATCCGCGGGGCTGTGGCGGCGGGCCCGGTGGGCGCGGACGAGAGCGGGGCCGGCGACGGCGAGCCGGCGGCGCATCGCCACCGAGACCCGCTGGTCCAACACCTGGTAGTCGGCGCGTTCCACCTCGTCCAGGATGGCGCGGTAGAGCACGAACGCGGTGCGCATGCAGTCGCGTGAGGTGGGGTGCAGCAGCCGGATGCCGGGCTCGGCGCAGCGGAACAGCTCCCGGGCCCGGCTGATCTCGAAGGCGAGCAGGCGGCGCACCGGACCGTCCACCACGCCGGTGGCCAGACGCTCCCGGGTGACGCCGAACAGCGCCAGTGACTCCGCTGGCAGGTAGACGCGACCGCGGCGCAGGTCCTCACCGACATCGCGGATGAAGTTCGCCAGCTGGAAGGCGAGCCCCAGGTCGCGCGCGTAGGGCAGGGCGCTGTCGTCGGACGGTTCGAGCAGGGGCACCATCTGCAGGCCGATGACCGCCGCCGAGCCGTACATGTAGCCGACGAGGTCGTCCCAGGTCGCGTACTCGGTGACGGTGAGATCCATCGCCATGGACGACAGGAACGCCGCGAAGTGGCCCGGGTCGAGGGCGAACCGGCGGATCGTGTCGATCGTCGCCGGCAGCACCGACACCTCGGCCCCCGGGCCACGGCCCGGCCGAGCCTGGCGCCAGCCCGGGTCGTCGGGGGCGTGGCGGTCGTCGGGGTCGCGGCCGAGGGCGGCGTCGACGTGCTGGGGGGTCACACCGGTACGCAGGGCGGTCAGGAACCGTTCGCCCCAGGCGCGTAGCGCGACGGCCCGTTCGGCGTTGCCGAGCTGGGCGTCGAGGTCGTCGACGAGGTCGTCGGCGTGCCGGGCGAAGCCGTACAGGGCGTGGACGTGCGGGCGTTTCCACGCCGGCAGC
This sequence comes from Frankia sp. AgPm24, assembly GCF_023243055.1. Taxonomy (NCBI): domain Bacteria; kingdom Bacillati; phylum Actinomycetota; class Actinomycetes; order Frankiales; family Frankiaceae; genus Frankia; species Frankia sp. AgPm24. The sequence continues at coordinate 96,516 of NZ_JALKFW010000208.1, forward strand.
AGCAGCGTCGCCAGGTAGTAGGTGCGTCCGTGCGCGGCGTGCAGCGCCCGGGCCCGGGCGTAGGACGCCCGCAGCCGCGGATCGGTGATGCCGGCGGCGGCTACGGCGTTCACGGCAGCCGGGAGGTGAAGGCGAGCGAGGTGGCCGCGGCGGCGAAACCGAGAGCCACCGACAGGCCGAGGAACCAGGTGGTGATCTCCCGGTACTCGGTGCGGTAACCGATGGAGCTGCCCAGGTTGCGGTAGACCGAGCGCAGCTCGTCGCCGGTGGCGGCGCGATGGTAGGAACCCTCGGTCTCGTTGGCGATGTCGTGCAGGGCCTGCTCGTTGACGGGGACGGGAACCTCCTGGCCCCCGACGTCCAGGGTGCCGCCGGGGGTGCCATAGGCGATGGTGTCGACGGGGACGTGGGCCGCCCGAGCGGCCTCGATGGCCTGGGAGTTCGGCCGGCCCCGGGTGGTCTCACCGTCGGAGAGCAGCACGATCGCTGCGGGCGGTGGGTTCTGGCCGCCGGCGGACAGGCGCTGGCTCGCGGTGGTGATGCCCTGCAGGGACGCGAACACGCCTTCGCCGATCGCGGTGGCCGGGCCGAGCTGCAGCCCTCGGATGCCGGCGCGCACCGACTCGCGGTCGGTGGAGGCCGGCACCAGCACGGTGGCGCTGCCGGCGAAGGACACCAGGCCCAGGTTGATCCGCGGGGGCAGCTGGTCGACGAACGCCACGGCGCCCTGCTTGGCCGCCTCCAGCCGGGTGGGGGCGATGTCGGTGGCGGCCATCGAGTTCGACACGTCGATCGCCAGCATGATCGTCGCGCGTTCGCGTGGGACGCGTTCGGCGCGGGCCGGGCGGGCCAGCGCGAACACCAGCCCGGCCAGGGTGAGCAGGAGCAGCGCGGCGGGTACGTGCCGGCGCCACCAGGCCGGTCGGCGGGGCAGCACCGAGGCGAGCACGGTGGTCGAGGACAGCCGGGCGGCGTAGACGCGCCGGCGCAGCGACAACACGACGTAGGCCGCCAGCAGCGCCGCGACCAGCAGGTTGAGCCACAGCCAGTGGCCGGCGAGGAAGTTCACCAGCGCCCCACCGCCGCTGCCCCCGCGGCCGGGGCGAACAGGGCCCGCCCGGTCGTGCCCGCCCGCCCGACCCGCCCACCGGCCGGTGCGGCCGCGACGGCCGCGGCCAGCGGTGGCCGGCGACCGGCGCCGCGCCCGCGCCGGTTGGCCGCGGCGAACCGGGCGATGTCGACCAGCCAGTCGGAGTCGGTGCGCAGCACCAGATGGTCGGCGCCGGCCCGGCGCAGGGCGAGCGCCACCTCACGCCGGTGCGCCGCGGCCGCCTGGGCGTACCGGGCGCGCAGCCGCCGCGACGAGGTCGGTACCTCCAGCAGGGCGCCGGTCTCGGCGTCGACGACGGGCAGCAGACCGACGGCGGGCAGTTCCAGCTCGAGCGGGTCGAGCACCTCGATGGCGAGCACCTGGTGGCGGGCGGCCAACGCCCGCAGCGGACGTTCCCAGCTCAGGTCGGTGGACTGGAAGTCGGTGATGACCACCGCCAGACCCCGCCGCCGCGGCGGGCGCATCAGACCCGCGAGGGCGACGGACAGGTCGGTGGCCGCGGCCGGCTCGGGGCGGCGCAGCGGCCGGTCGTGGGCGGTGCGGGGGGTGGTGAGCAGGTTGCGCAGCAGCGCTCGCAGACCGGCACGGCCAGGGCGGGCCGGGTAGGCCCTCGTCCCGCCGCCGGTGAGGGCGACGGCGCCCATCCGGTTACCGGTGCGGGCGGTGAGGAAACCGACGGCGGCGGTCGCGGCGATCGTCAGGTCACGCTTGTCCAGCTCGCCGCTGCCGAACTCGGAGCTGGCGGTCAGGTCGACCAGCGCCCAGGTCTCGAGCTCGCGGTCGGCGATGAGATCGTGCACATGCGGGACGGTGGTGCGGGCGGTGACCGCCCAGTCCATCCGGCGCACGTCGTCACCGACGGTGTACTCGCGGCTTTCCGCCTTCTCGCTGCCGTGGCCGGGCAGCAGGCCGAGATGGTCACCGAGCAGCATGCCGTCGAGGCGGCGCAGCACGGTGAGTTCGAGGCGGCGCAGCGTCCGCTCGATGACCGGATCGGTGCCGGCCGTCATCCGCGCGGGCCCTGCTCGAGGTACTCGGGGAAACCCGACCGTGGGTTGGCGCCCCAGCCGCCGGTGTGCGGGCCGGTGTACGGGCCGCCGGGCCCGCCGGTGGCATAGGGGGCCTGCTGGCGCGGCGCGACCTGCGGCGGGACGATCGAGGAGACGATGCGTGCGGCGATCGCGTCGGCGGAGAGCCCCTCGGCGAGCGCCTCGTAGGACAGCACCAGCCGGTGCGGCAGCACATCCAGGGCGACGGCGATGACATCGTCGGGGACCACGTAGTCGCGGCCGCGCAGCAGGCCGAGGGCCCGCGCGGCGGCGATCAGGCCCAGCGACGCCCGCGGCGAGGCGCCGTAGGCGAGCTGGCCGCGCAGCTCCGGCAGCCCCGCCTGCTCCGGCGCGCGGGTGGCGAGCACGAGGTTCACCGCGAACTCGACGATCGCGTGGTGGACGAACACGTTGTCCGCCCGCTCCTGCAGGCGCAGCAGCTTCGCCGGGTCGAGCACCGGCTCGGGTACGGGGGGACGCACCCCCATCCGCCGCACGATCTCCAGCTCCTCGGCCGGGCTCGGGTAGGGCACGGTGACCTTCATCAGGAACCGGTCGCGCTGGGCCTCGGGCAGCGGGTAGACGCCCTCGGACTCGATCGGGTTCTGGGTGGCCAGCACCAGGAACGGCCGTGGCAGCGGATGGGTGACTCCGCCCAGGGAGACCTGCTTCTCCGACATGATCTCCAGCAGCGCCGACTGTACCTTCGCCGGCGCCCGGTTGATCTCGTCGGCCAGCACGAAGTTCGCGAACACCGGCCCGAGTTCCACGTCGAACGACTCGCTCGTGGACTTGTAGATGCGTGCGCCGACGATGTCGGACGGAACCAGGTCGTTGGTGAACTGGATGCGGACGAACGAACCGCCCACCACCGTCGCCAGGGTCTGCACGGCCAGGGTCTTGGCGACCCCCGGCACCCCCTCGAGCAGGCAGTGCCCCCGCGCGAGCAGCGCGACGAGCATCCGCTCGACCATCCGATCCTGCCCGACGATGACCTTCTTGATCTCGAACAGGGCGCGTTCGAGCAACGCCGCGTCCGTCGTGGTGTCCGGTGCCGCGAGGCTGGCCGGGCTGCGCCCTTGGTCCATGCCGGTATTCTCCCAGCCGCCGGGCGAAATGGGGGACCAACCGAGTCGGCACGGCGAGGTTCCAAGGGACTTCTAACCCCCTGTTCAGGAACTATCGCTCAGCGCAGGGCCCGGGAGCGGTAGTCGCGGCGCGGTCCGAGAACGCGCTCGGCGGCGAGCCGTCCAGAGACGAGCACCATCGGCACGCCGACGCCCGGGCGGGTGCCGCTGCCGGTGAACACCACGTTCGCCAGCCCCGGCGCCAGGTTGCCCGGGCGGAACGGGCCGGTCTGCCCCAGCGTGTGGGCGGCGGCGAACGGCGCTCCCGCCGCCATCCCGCGGGCCCGCCAGTCCGCCGGCGTCGTCGTGGCCGCCACCTCGATGGCCGCGCCGAAACCCGGATAGCCGCGCCGTTCGCAGGTGGCGATGACCTCGTCGCGGTAGCGCGGGCCGAGCACCGACCAGTCCAGACCGGCGGTGAGGTTCGGGGTGGGAAACAGCACGTAGTAGGCGTGCCCGCCGGCCGGAGCCAGCGTCGGATCGCTGCGCGAGGGCGTGCTGACCAGGAAGGACGGGTCGCTCATCAGCTCGCCGCGGTCGATGATCTCCGCGAAGGTGCGTCGCCAGGCCTGGCCGAAGTGGATGGTGTGATGGGCGGTGTGCGGGTAGTCCACCCGGGCCCCGGCGTGCAGCAGAAAGCAGGACGGGGAGTAGCGCAGCCGCCGCAGCCGCCGTGGCGCCGCCCCCGGCGGCAGCAGGTCGGCGTAGGCGATCGGCAGGTCGGGGTTGAGCACGACCACGTCGGCGGGCACCCGTTCACCCGCCGCGGTGTGCACGGCCACCGCCCGTCCGCCGTGGACCTCCACCCGGGTCACGGTCGTGTCATAACGCAGGGTCACGCCGTGTTTGGCGGCCGCGCCGGCCAGCGCCTCGGGCACGGCGTTCATCCCGCCGGTCGGGTGGTACACCCCGGCGACACAGTCCATGTACGAGATGACCGCGTAGAGCGCCAGCGCGTCGTGCGGGGCGAGACCCGCGTACATCGCCTGGAAGGAGAACAGCCGCCGGGTCCGCTCGTCGCGCAGATGACGGTCGACGACCGGGGCGAGCCGGCGGAACCCGCCGAGCGCGGCGAGCCGGGCCAGCGCCGGACGCATCAGCGTCAGCGGCGAGTCGACCTGAGCATCGATGAAGTGCGCGAACTGGACCCGGAACATGTCCGTCACCAGCGTGACGAACCGTTCGAAGCCCGCCGCCTCCGCCGGCCCGCACAGCGCACGGATCTGCGCGGCGGTGTCGGCCGGGTCGGCCCGCACGTCCAGCGACGAACCATCGGCGAAGAACGCCCGGTACATCGGGTCGAGCCGGGTGAGGGTCAGCCAGTCCTCGAGGTTCTCACCGACGCAGTCCAGCGCGTCCGCGAGCAGCTCCGGCATCGTCAGCACGGTCGGCCCGGTGTCGAACTGGTAGTCACCCAGGGCGAGCCGGCCCGCGCGCCCACCGGGGCCCGCCTCCCGTTCGAGCACGGTGACCCGCCGTCCGGCCCCGGCCAGCCGCAGCGCCGCCGACAGCCCGCCCAGGCCCGCACCCACGATGACGATGTGATCTGTTGGCCCCTGTACCGTGCGCATCAAGCCCCGCCTCCCGCCTGCCTGCCGCCCGTGCGTCCCTGCGTCCGTGTGCGTGTCTCTGTGTCTCTGTGCCTCTGTGTGGTCTGTGCGGTCTGTGCGGTCTGTGCGTCTTTGGGCGCCGCTGTCAGCTGCCCGCGCGGCGGGGAGATGCGGCGCCGTGATGTCGTCCCTAGTGTGTCCGGACGGTGGCCGCGACCGCGAGGCGTGACAGCGCGTCGAAGGTCGTGGCGTCCAGGGGGGTGGCGGAGGCCGTGGTCGCGGTCAGGGCGGCGAGGGCCTCGGCGGCGCAGGCCGCGATCCGCTGTTCGGCCAGCTCCAGCGCACCACAGCTGACGACGAACGCCCGTGCCTGGTCGAGTGCCGCGGGAAGATCGGGCCGATCCACCAGGGCCCGTAACCCGGTCGCGTCCGGCTGACGGGCGGCGAGCGCCAGCAACGCGTTCGGCCGGCCGTTGCGCAGGTCCTCGCCGGCGGGTTTGCCGGTCACCGCCGGATCGCCGAACAGATCCAGGATGTCGTCGCGTAGCTGGAACGCCTCGCCGAGCGGCGCGCCGAAGGCGGCGTACGTCGCCAGCGACTCCGGCGGCGCCCCGGCCAGCAGCGCGCCGAGCTGCAACGGGCGGATCACGGTGTACCCGGCCGTCTTGTACCGGGCGATCCGTCCGATCCGCACCGACGGTCGGCCATCCGGACCGGACGGCTCGCCGCCCTGGCGCGGGGGCGGGCCATCCTGAGCCGACGACTCGTCGTCCTGGCGCGCGGGCGGGTCACTGTCGAGGTCCAGGGGATGGCCGCTGAGGTCGAGGTACTGGCCGGCGACGAGCTCGGTGCGCATCCGGGAGTAGATCGGCCAGGCGCGCAGCAGCGCCGCCGGTTCCAGGCCGCTGGCCATCAGCAGATCGTCCGCCCAGCTCAGGAACAGATCACCGAGCAGGATGGCGGCCGACTGCCCGAACCGGTCGCTGTCACCGGGCAGCCCGCGGGCGCGATGGCGCAGCGCCAGGTCACGGTGCGCGCTCGCCCGGCCGCGGCGCAGCTCGGAGGCGTCCATAAGATCGTCATGCACCAGCGCGCAGGCGTGTAGCACTTCCAGGGACGCGGCGGCCATCACGATTTCGGGACCGTCCGCCGCGCCGACGCCCCGCCACCCCCAGTAGCAGAACGCCGGACGCAGCCGCTTGCCGCCGCCGAGCAGCACCTGTTCGGCCACCTCGAGGAACGGAGCGAGCTCGGGGTCGATCTCGAGCAGCGTGACCCCACGGTCGGCGAGGAACTGACGCAGTACCGCGGACACCCGAACGCGGATGTCCGTCATCGACGGCCGGGGTACGGTGCGGTGTGCCCGTGTTCGACACGCTCGTTGTGGTGATCGCCGTGGTCCTGTTGGCCGCCGCGATCGGCGGTCTTTCCCTGCTGAAACTGCCACCTGCCGAACTCGTCCACACCGTTGACGGTATAGACGCCGTCGAGCTGATGATGGCGGCGGGCCGTGTCGAGGTGGCGGATCGGGCCCGGGACAGCGTCCGGGCCGAGCTCACCGTCCGCCGTCGGCCCGGCCGGGCGGCACCCACCGTGACGACCGTCGGGTCGGTGCTGCGTATCGACGGTCGTCGCAGTGAGGTACGGGTCCGGTTGCAGGTGCCCGCGGGTACCCGGGTGCGGGCCGAACTGCTCACCGGCGAGATCACCCTGTGGGGCGTCGGCGGCGAGCTGTCGCTGGTCACCCGGGACGGCACGATCGCCGGCCGGGAGCTCGGCGCCGGCCCCGTCGCCGCCCGCAGCCGTGAGGGCGACGTGAACCTGCACTTCAGCAGCCCGCCGCGGGACGTCCACGCGCAGAGTGACACCGGCCTGGTGACGGTGATGCTCCCGGACGAGCGTTACGACGTCGCCGTGGAGTCCGGCGACCCGCGTGGCGTCGACCTGAACCTCACCGCGGTGCCCGGCGCCGCCCACCGCGTGGTGGCCCGCACCATCTCCGGTCGGGTGCAGGTCGGCACCACCGCACCGCTGGGCCCGCTGCCCATCTGACGGCCATCCCGACCGCCCGTGGTCCTTCGGTGGTCGTCCTTGACCGGCCTGCTGGCCGCCGGCCGGCCGCTGCCGGCGGGGGCTGTTCCCAGGCGTGGTCTCCGGCGGGCTACGCTCGGAGGATGACGGCGGTTCGTAGTGTGAGCGCGCGACCGACAACGATGGCCGAGTTCCTCGCCGCGGGGCTACCGTCGTTCTCCTTTGAGTTCTTCCCGCCGAAGACGTCGGAGGGAGAACGGCAGCTGTGGACGGCGCTGCGCCAGATCGAGGCGCTGCGCCCGTCCTTCGTCTCGGTCACCTACGGTGCCGGCGGCTCCACGCGGGACGGCACGATCCGCGTGACCGAGCGGATCGCCACCGAGACCACGCTCACCCCCATCGCACACCTCACCGCGGTCAACCACTCCGTCGCCGAGCTGCGTCAGGTGATCGGCAACTACGCCGGTGCCGGGGTGCGCAACGTGCTGGTGCTGCGCGGCGATCCGCCGGGTGACCCGCAGGGGACGTGGACCGCCCATCCGCAGGGCCTCGAGTACGCGAGCGAACTGGTCAGCCTGGTCCGCGCGGCCGGGGACTTCTGCGTCGGGGTGGCGGCCTTCCCCGACAAGCATCCCCGCTCGCCGGATCTCGACACCGACGCCCGTCATCTGGTCGCCAAGTTCGACGCCGGCGCCGACTACGCCATCACCCAGTTCTTCTTCGGCGCGGACGACTACTTCCGCCTGGTCGAGCGGGTCCGGGCGCTCGGCTGCGACAAGCCGATCATCCCCGGGATCATGCCGGTGACGAACGTGTCGCAGATCGTGCGAATGGCGCAGCTGTCCGGTGCCGCCCTGCCGAGCGACCTGGTGGACCGTCTGCAGGCGGTCGCCGACGATCCGGCCGCTGTGCGCGCCGTCGGCGTCGACGTGGCGACCGAACTCTCCCGTCGCCTGCTCGACGGTGGGGCGCCCGGCCTGCACTTCATCACCCTGAACCGCTCCAGCGCCACCCGGGAGATCTTCCAGGCCGTTCGCTAGCCTGCTGTCAGGCGCGGCTGGACGTGGGTGTGGGAGGCGTCTCGGGCCGGGCGAACACCGCCGCGTAGGAGTCGAACACGCACAGCAGCCAGTCCTCGCGGAACGACTGTGTGCGGGCCAGGGAGAAGCCGGCCTGGTTGGCGGCGTCGATGACCTGGGTGATCAGCCCCAGGTCGAGGGTGCTGAACACCGAGGGGACGCGCACGGCGAGCATCACCTGATCTCGGTGGGGCGTGAACACGGCTGGCACGTCGAGATCCTCGATGTGCTCCACCACTCCGGTCGCCTGCTCGGTCACGGCACCCCCTGCCCGTGACCCTACGTCCCGGCCGCCGTCCTGTCCTCGCTGTTTCATGGATGTGTGCCGAAGCCCGCCCCCGATCCCGCTCGCCACCCCGATTCGGCCGGTCCCCCCGACCCTGCCGGTCCCCCCGACCCTGCCGGCCATCCCGATTCGGCCGGTCTCCCCGATCTCGACGGTTATCTCGCTCGCTGGTCGCAGCTGCACGGTGGGTACGACGTCCGCTCGGGGCTGTGGCTCGTCCGGACGTTCCTGACGTTCGTCCACCGGATCGCGCGCCCGCTGGCGGTCCGGCGGGTGGCGCCGTCCGCGGTGACCGCTGGTGGGGTTGTGCTGACCGCGCTGGTGGTGCCCGCGTCGGTTGTGGGTGGGCGGTGGCCGCTGCTCGGCCTGGTCGCGCTGATCCTCGGCGGCGTGGCGGACAGCGTGGATGGTGCGGTGGCGGTGCTGACCGGACGGTCCACCGCGTGGGGTTACGTCCTGGACTCGGTCGCCGACCGCTGTGGTGACGTGCTGTGCCTGGTCGGACTGTGGTGTCTCGGGGCACCCGGGGGGCTGCTGGTCGCCGCCGGCTGTCTGCTCGGGCTGTTGGAGTACACCCGGGCGCGGGCCGGGAACGCCGGTTTCGGTGAGATCGGTGTGGTGACGGTGGGTGAGCGCCCGACCAGAATGATCGTGACCGGTGCCGGCCTGGTGGGCGCCGGCCTCGTGCCCGGCCTCGCGGACGTCGCCGCCGTCGTCGCGGCCACCGCGACGGTCGCGGTCTGCGCCATCGGCCTTCTCCAGCTCACCGTCACGCTCCGAACCGCCCTCATCGGCGCACCGCCCCCCGCCGCCCCAGCGCCACCACCACCATCGCCGGCCCCACCGACGCCGGACGTGTCGCCGTCCTAGGCATCGACGTCGGACGTGGCCGCCGTACGGACGTGGCCGCCGTACGGACGTGTCGCCTGTGCGCAGGTGTCGCCGTACAGGCTTGGTCGCCGCCGGCGTACGGAGGTGTCGCCATGCGGGCGAGGCGCGCGGGGATGGCCAGCCGGTGCGTGGTCGTGGGACGAGTGTTGGTGGCTGATTGCTGGCTATCCGCGGCGATCTTGATTTGTGTACTGAGTGTCTGCGGAGGCTAACCGAGGCGGCAGATTACGGAACCGAATTCGCGGTCGATGCCTCCTTTTCCTGCCGAATTTGCGGACGTATTGCTACGATCCGGCCGTATGCTCGTTTCGCCGATCACGATGGTCCTGACCACGGGGTTCGGCGTCGAGTCGCCCACCCCGCGATAAAGGATTCGGGAAAAAAGATGCTGTCGCAGATCGCCCGCAGATCGTCCCCACTTCGTCTGGTCGCCGCGGTTTTCGCGCTTGCCACCGCGGTGATCCTCAGCCTGCTGCCCAGCTGGGGCGCGCAGGCCGCCCCCCCGGCCCCGGCCGCCCCGGTGGTCTCGGACGCGGCCCCACTGGCGAAGGCCGTACCGTCCGCTCCCGGCCGGGTGCTGCTGCTCGGGCGGATCGCGCATCCGCTGGTGCTCAGCGTCAACGACCTTGCCACCAGGTACCCGCAGCACACCCAGACCGTCACCTTCCAGAGCGGCGCCGGCCCGCAGACCCACACCTACACCGGGCCGCTGCTCTACGACGTGCTGCAGGCGGCCAAGCCGTCCTTCCGGGCCGACGTGAAGAACGACTCGCTGCGCTACGCGGTGGTCGTCCACGCCAGCGACAACTACGAGTCGGTCGTGTCCTTCCCCGAGATCGACCCCGGCTTCGGTAACACCGCGAGCCTGCTGGCCGTGACCGAGGACGGCACGTCGCTGGCCACCGCTGGTCCGCGGCTGACCGCGCCCAAGGACACCAAGGGCGGTCGCTACGTGAGCAACGTCGTCGCCGTCGCCCTGGTGCGGGCCGGCCTGTAGCACCGCACCGGGTCTCGTCGGCCCCGCCGGATGTTTCTAGGCGGGGCCGACGAGGTCGGCGACGATCGCCGCCGACAGCACCACCAGCGGCAGGCCGCCGCCGGGATGCGCCGAGCCGCCGACGTGGAACAGGCCCCTGACGGCGGTCGCGTTCGGCGGGCGCAGGAACGCCGAACGCGCACCGTGCGAGGCCGTCCCGTAGATCGCCCCGCCGGGTGCCCCCGTGCGCCGCTCGAGATCGGCCGGGGTGATCGTCTCGTACCAGCGCAGGCGGTCCCGCACGTCGAACCCGCGGGCCGCCAGCAGGTCCAGCACATGGCGGGCGTAGCCGTCGGCGAGCCCCGGCCGATCCCAGTCCAGCCCGGCCTCGCCCGCCGAGGGCAGGTGCGGCGCGGCGTTGACCAGGACGAACCAGGCCTCGCCGTCCGGTGGGGCGCAGGCCGGATCGTCCGGGGTGTGCAGGTAGATCGCCGGGTCGGTGGGTAGCCGTCCGGTGAACACCGCGTCGAACTCGGCGTCGTAGTCCGCCGGGAACATCACCGTGTGGTGCGCGAGCGCACGGGTGGAGCCGGGTGGCCGCCTGGCGAGTGCGAGCAGCAGCACGAACCCCGACATCGACCGGTTCGCCCGCCGCAGCCGACGGCGCCCGGCCCGGCCGAGCCCCGTCGGCAGCATCCCGCCGTACAGCGCCGCCGCGTCGACGTTCGCGACGACGACGTCCGCGGGCAGCCGGATGCCGTCGGCGAGACGGACACCGTCGACCCGCCCGCCCGGCGTGCACGTCACCGCACGCACCCGGGTGCCGGTCAGGACCCGGGCCCCGCAGCGGCGCGCCCGCGCGTCGATCGCCGCACCGAGCCGGCGCAGCCCACCCGGCACATACCAACCGCCGAACCGGCGTTCGGCGTGCAGGACCGACACCAGCGCCGCGGGTGCCCGCCGTGGGTCGGACCCGGAGTAGGTGGCGTAACGGTCCAGCATCAGACGCAGCCGCGGGTCCCGCACCATCGACTGGCCGAGCCCGCGCAGGCTGCGCCAGGGCGCGACCGCCGGGATGTCCCCGGGTGCCGCCCAGGCCAGCCGGCCAAGCCCGGCCGCCCGCACCGGACTGGCCAGGAACGGCCGTTCGGCCGCGTCGAAGACACGCGCGGCCCGCGCGGCCAGGCGCCGCCAGTCCGCGCCGGCCGGTGCGCCGAGCCGGGCGTCGAGTTCGGCGAGGAACGCCTCCTCGTCGGCGTGTGCGGCCAGGACGGTGCCGTCGGCGAACCGGTAGGCGGCGATCGGATCGAGCCGACGCAACTCGAGTTCGTCCTGGCCGGGGGGGCCGCCGGTCGCGGCGAACAGATCCTCGAACACGTGCGGCATGGTCAGCAGGGACGGGCCGGTGTCGAAGCCGTAGCCGTCACGCTCGTACCACCCGAGCTTGCCGCCCACCGCCGGACTCTGCTCGCAGACGGTGACCTCATGCCCGGCCGCCGCCAGCCTGGCCGCCGCCGCCAGCCCGCCCACACCGGCACCGATCACCACCACCTGGGCCACGGAGCCGACTCTACGACCCGGCTCCGACCCGCACGGCCCGGGCTGGACGACCCGCGGATGCCGATGGTCTCCGTTGTCCTGCCGGACGCGTTGCCCTGCCTCGGGGCTGGTCAGCCGAGGATGCCGCGCTCGTAGGCGACGGCCACGGCGGCGGCGCGATCGCGGACACCGAGTTTGCCGTAGAGGTGGACGAGATGGGTCTTGATCGTGGCCTCGCTGACCAGCAGCGTGCGGGCGGCGGCCTGGTTGGTGGCGCCGGCGGCGACCAGCCGCAGCACCTCGAGTTCACGGGGGCTGAGCGCACCGGGCTCGCGGGTGCCGACCCGGTTCATCAGGGTGCCGGCGACGGACGGCGCGAGCACCGACCGACCCGCGTGGGCGGCGCGTACGGCGCGCAGGAGTTCGTCGCGTCGCGCGTCCTTGAGCAGGTAGCCGGTGGCGCCGGCCTCGATCGCGGGCAGTACGTCCCGATCGGAGTCGAACGTCGTCAGCACGAGCACGCGGGCCGGATGACCCCGACGGCGCAGCTCGGTGATCGCCTCGACACCGCCGGTTCCGGGCATCCGCAGATCCATGAGGATGACGTCCACCTCGAGGGCCCCGGCGACCCGGACGGCCTCGGCGCCGTCCGCGGCCTCGGCGACGACGGTGAACTCCGGATCGCCGGTGAACAGCCCGCGCAACCCGTCCCGGACGATGGGATGGTCGTCCACGATCAGCAGCCGGATCGGCTCACCCGGCACGTCCCGCGTCACGCCGGTGCCCGCTCGGGACGAGCGTCGCCCACGGCGTTCGGCGTCGTCGAGGGGGACGCCGGTGGGGACGTGGACGGAAGCGGGATCGCCGCGTTCACGATCGTGCCGTCGCCGGGGGCGGACTCGATGGTCAGGGAACCGGCCAGGGCCTGCGCGCGGCGCCGCATCCCGGTCAGACCGTACCGGCCGGACGGGGAGTCGGCGGCCGGCCGGAAGCCGGCGCCGTCGTCGGCGACGTCGAGCAGCACGGTGTCATCCACATAGCTGAGGGTGAGCTGGACCCGGGTGGCCCGGGCGTGGTTGGCCACATTGGCGAGGGCCTCCTGGGCGATCCGGTAGATGGCGGTCTCGATCTCGGTGGAGACACGGGTCGGCGCACCGGTGGTCACGACGTGCGCCGGGATCGCGGTGCGGCGCGTCCAGTCACCGGCCAGTGCGGTCAGGGCCTCAGCCAGGCCGGCCCGGTCGAGCTGCTCGGGCCGCAGCGCCCGCACCGAGCGGCGGGCCTCGACGAGATTCGCCCGCGCCAGCGCGTCGGCGAGCTCCAGATGACGGGAACGCTCGGCCCGTTCGCCCGCGTCCTCGGCCTGACGGGCCGCCTCGAGCTGGGTGATGATGCCGGCGAGGCCCTGCGCCAGCGTGTCGTGGATCTCCCCGGCGAGGCGTCCCCGTTCCTCGGTGACGCCGGCCTCGCGGGCCTGGGCGAGCAGCTGGCTGTGCAGACCGGCGTTCTCCCGCATCGTGACGTGAAGAAGCCGGTTGGTCTCCGCCAGCTCGGTGATCATCTGGCCCCGTTCGACGTTCTGGTCGATCACCTTGTTGATCAGGGTGGACATGCTGAGCACCGCGATGACGTTGAACCCCGCCATGATCAGAAAACTGACCGTGTGGACGGGAGAGCCGTTCGGGTAACCGGCGGTCTGGGAGGCGGCCAGGATGAGCGCGGTCGCCACGAACCCGTACACCCGGCCGCGGCGGCCGAGTTCGTCGGCGAAGAAGTACCCGGTGAAGGCGAACACCCCATACCAGGGACTGACCCAGACGAGTACGCCGCCCAGCGTGACGTGGATGACGAACACCAGCCGGCGTATCCGCGGCGGCACCCCGTCGGTCGGGTAGCGCAGCATCCCCGCCGACCAGACGGCGGCCACGAGCACCAGGACCAGGCCCGCGACCACCCGGCCCCGGGAGACGTCGAAGGAGGAGGCGGTGATCAGACTGAGCAGCGTCGCCACGACGAGCATCGGCAGGAGCAGCAGCCGGGCGATCCGGTCGGACCGCCGCTGCCACGCTGTCGCACCGTCGGCCCCGGCCTGCCCGCTGGCCGCCGTCGCCGTCACCGTGGTGACCAGTGCCTGGTCGGTGACCACCGCCGCTTCGCCCATACCGGAGATGGTCGCACCGGACGCGGGGGCGGTGGCCGCGGGCGGGCTCACTGCCAGCGGAACCGGCGGGCGGCCACGACACCGCACACCACGGCGTAGGCCGCGAGCACGAGCAGGGCCGCGGCGGCGGGCCAGCGTCCGTCCAGGCAGTCCTGCACGGCGCGGGCGCCGGCGCCCAGTGGGGTGACATCGCTGATGTCGCGCAGGACGTGGGGCATCTGCGAGCGTGGGATCCACATGCCGGCGAAGAACAGCAGCGGGAAGAACACCACCAGGCCCAGCGCGTTCGCGGCCTTCTCACCGGGGGCCAGTGCGGCCAGCACCAGGCCGATGCCCAGCATGGCCGCCGCGACCAGCGCCAGCGTGAGGACGAACCCGGCGAACTGGCCGGGTAGCGGCACGCCGCATCCGACGGCGATGGCGAGCATCGTCGCGTCGAGGACGGTCGCCAGCGCCAGATAGATCAGGGCTTGGGCGCCGAGCAACCGCGACGGTGGCACCGGTGTGGTCGACAGCCGGCGCAGGATGCCCCGTTCCCGGTAGCCGGCCAGCACCGCCGGCAGCAGGTTCGCCGCCGTCATCAGGAACTCGTACATCATCAGGACCGGTAGCCAGGTCTCCAACGGACTGTGCCCGTCGAACGAGTCGCTGGGGTGGCGGGTCGCGGGCACGGCGCCGAGGACGACCACCGCGGCCAGCGGAATCAGGGCCGTCCAGACGACGCCGGCGGCGGACCGGCCAAACAGCAGCGCCTCGACCCGCACGAGTTCCCGGAACGGATGCCGTCCCGGCGACGGCACGAGCGATGAGGTCATGACGTGCTCCTCGAGGAGGCGTGCGCGGTGAGGGCGAGGTAGGCGTCGTCGAGGCTTGGCTGTTCGACCCGCAGCCGGTGGGCCAGCACACCGCGGCGGGCGAGGTGCGTGACGAGGGCGGACAGCGTCTCGCCGGCCCCGACGACGAGAATCTCCTCGCCGTGGCGACTGGCCGACTCGACGCCGGGCAGCCCGGCGAGCTCGCGCTCGTCGACGGGCTCGGACGGAACGAAGCGGATGCGCTGGCCGGCGTCCAGGCGTGCGGTGAGCGCCGCCGGCGAGTCGCAGGCCACCACCTGGCCGGCGTCGATCACGGCGACGCGGTCGCACAACCGCTCCGCCTCGGCCATGAAGTGCGTGACGAGCAGGATCGTCACCCCCCGCTCGCGCACCGCCGTGATGAGTTCCCAGGTGTCGCGCCGGGCCGCCGGGTCCAGGCCGGTGGTGAGCTCATCGAGGATCGCCACGGTCGGTCGGCCGATCAGCGCCAGCGCGATCGAGAGCCGCTGGCGCTGCCCACCGGACAGCTTCGCGAACCGCACGTCCGCCTGTCCGGTGAGTCCGAGGAGCTCCAGCAGCTCGTCCGGGTCGGCCGGGTCGGGATAGAACGACGCGTACAACCGCAGCGCCTCACGCACCCGCAGGTTCGGCTGTACCTCGCTGGCCTGCAACTGGACGCCGAGTCGCGCCGTCACCGCCGTCCGTTCGCGCCGCGGGTCGTGGCCGAACACCCGCACCCGGCCGCCGTCGGGTACCCGAAGTCCGGCGACACACTCGACCGTCGTCGTCTTTCCGGCGCCGTTGGGCCCCAGCAGGCCGAAGATCTCACTCTCCTCGACGGTGAACGACACGTCGCGCACCGCGACCCGTTTCCCGTAGGCCTTCCGCAGGCCCGCCACCTCGATCACTGTCACTGCCTCGCACCTCCCGCATCGTCGGGGACGTCGCACCGTCGTGGACGTCCCCGACGATCTCGCGGGATCGCGGGTTCCAACATCACCCGGGCGGCTGCTCCGGGTGCTCCATCGGGTGGACCCCGGGCGTCCACCGATCGGTGGACGCGGTGACCGGGCGGCCCTTCCAGGTGGCCTGGCCGCGGCGGCGACGCCACCAGGACACCGTGGTGAGGTAGCCGAGCAGGCCGATCGAGACCGGGTGGGCGAGCGGATCGGGCCAGACCCGGCCACCGGTGCGGCGGGCCGCGATCGTCCGGCTGGTGACGCCGGCGAGGTAGCCGAGGACACCGGCGGGGCGTCCGCGCAGGGCGGCGAGCGCCGGCAACACGTACAACCAGCCCAGCAGGCCGACCTGGGCGGCGCTGGCCGCCGGGCTGCCACCGGCGGCGGCCAGCGACTTGGCGTAGCCGTCGCGCAGGGACGGCCAGTCGGTGTACATCCGGTTGTCGGCCAGCGGCGTGCCGTCGGTGACGACCCCCCGTCCGCCGGCCCGCTTGACGGCGCGCAGCAGGGCGACATCCTCGATGATCTGGTCGCGCACGGCGGCGTGCCCGCCGGCCCGCCGGTACGCGGCCGCGTCGACGCACAGGAACTGCCCGCCGGCCGCGGACAGCGACGGGCGCGGGCTTCGCTCGGCGATCCGCAGCGGCAGCAGCGCGAGCCACAGCCAGGACAGCAACGGCTGGACGAGCCGTTCGGCGGTCCCACCGGCCGCCTGACGCGGATACGGCGAGATCAGGTCGAGCCCGGTGGCGCGCAGCAGCAGGACGGCCCGGGCCAGCCCGTCCGGCGCCAGTGTCACATCGGCGTCCACGAAGACGAGCGCGCTGCCACGGGCGAGCGCGGCGGCCCGCGCGCAGGCATGCGGTTTGCCGAGCCAGCCGGCCGGCGGCGCGCCGCCACGCAGGGCGACGACGCGTGGGTCGCGGTCCGCCCAGGCGGCAAGCAGCCGGTCGGTGCCGTCGGTGGACTCGTCGTCGTAGACGATGATCTCCAGCCGGGGCAGGTGGGTGGCGGCGAGCAGGGCCGCGAGACAGCCGTCGAGACGGCCGGCCTCGTCGCGGACCGGCAGGATCACCGAAACACCCTCGGGGACGGTTGTGGCCGGTGGGGCGACCCGCAGCAGCCGCGCGTTGCAGGCCGTGTGCACCGCGACGCACACCGAGGCGACCGCCGCCGACCGCACGACCGCCGACCAGGCGGCTGCCGACCACGTGGTCGCCGACCGTGTGGCCGCGAACCGAGGGGCCGCGAACCGAGGGGCCGCCGGCCGGCTGTCCGGTGGTGGCGGTGTCGCCGGGGAGCGCGGGCGCTTCACCGGCGCGCTCGCGGACCGGCCGGGTCGCGAGCCGGGACATCGCAGCGCCAGCGGCGCAGCGCGAGCACAAGGGTCGCGCCCATGGCGACCCCGCCGATCGCCGCGACTCCCGGACGGCCGAAGAACGTGAGGTTCGCCAGCACCGAGGACAGATACGTCCAGCAGAGCATGACCATCGGAACACCCTCGGACGCGGATGTGCGCGCGGACGTGGGCTCGGGCTCAGGTGTGCGGTCGGGCAGGGCGAGCAGGGCGCCGATCATGACCGTGCCGGCCAGCAGCCAGCCGAGGAAGTTCGAGATCGGGATGCCGTTGAGGGCCGGTCCCCCCGCGGCCGCCCAGACCCAGTGGCCGGCCTCGACCATCTGCGGGTCGAGGAAGAGATCCCAGGTGGCGAGGACCAGGCCGCCCAGCAGGGCGGCCCGGTCGGGGGTCCGCCGGTGGCGTCGGACCAGGACGTAGGTGGGGTAGGCCATCATCGCCCAGGCCAGCGGTATCACCGCGGCGACACCGAACACCCGCGGGCCCAGTGACGTCCCGTAGCTGTAGTGGCCGAAGGGGACGCCGGTGTGGACTCCGAGCAGCTCCACCCCCAGCCCGCCACCGACGGCGATGACCAGGTAGCCGGCGGTCCAGGCCAGCCCGCGGGTGACAGCCGCGTGGGTGGTGCTGGTGAGGAAGAAGAGCACCACCACGATGATCGTGAGGGCGTCCAGCGCGTGGTCCGGCATCAGCGGGTAGGCGATCTGCGCCAGGATCGTGGCCGCGGCCAGCAGGTGGGGCGCCCGGGGTGTCAGGGACACCGGGCGGGCGGACATCAGCGGACGGACGCCGGTCTGCCGGTGCCCGGCGCCTGCCCGTCGCCGGCAGCACCCCGCGCGGTCGCGCTCTGGCTGACGCTGCCCTGCGTGACGCTGCCCTGCGTGACGGTGCTGTGCGGGGCGGGTTCCGGGACGGGGCCGCCCAGTTCCTTGCCGAGCACGGCGTAGGGGGTGACGGTGCCGGGGAACTGGAAGTCGCTGAGCAGCGGGACGAAGCCCTCGCTGTCGTAGAGCCGGCGGGCGCGGCTGCCGTGCGGTTCGAGGGCGGACAGCGCCGCGGTGCGGTGCGGCGCGTCGCGCAGCAGTTCGCGCAGCAGCTGACGGCCCAGGGTGTGGCCCTGGTAGGCGGGCAGCACGTGCAGTTCGACGACCTCGAGGACGTCGTCCAACCAGTGCCGGGCCGAACCGGGGGAGATGGCGGTGAGCGCGTCGACGACGACGTCGTGCCACCACTGGCCGGGTAGGCCGGGCAACGCGTAGGTGATGCCGACGAGGGTGTCATCGGAGGTGACGGCGGCGACGGCGCGCAGGTCAGGACGGTCGAAGTGGCGGCGCGCATGGTGGGCGCGGTCGCGGGCGGCCCGGACGGGGTCGGGTTCGTGAAGGTCGAGGAAAGCCGCCTTGTACACCCCGATGACGTCGTCGAGTCGGGCCCGCATACGACTCGACGACCACCGGACCACGCTGATGTCCACGTCGGTCACCGGCGTCGCCTCCTGTCCGCCCCCTGCGGCCTGCTCGCACCGCCCGGCACCGAACAGGCCCGCAGGGCGGTACCGGCGGGCCAGCGGGCCAGGGCGCATCCTCACATCGCCTGACGATAACGCGGCCATCGCCGAGGGCGCCGGCCGACGGGAGCGCCTGCTACGTAACGTCGTCACTCTGCCGCGCAGGGCGCTTTCTCCCGGATGGAGGGCAGGCCGATCCGGTCGCCCGCCATGGCCAGCCCCGCGCAGCGTGCGGTGCCCTGGAGCAGGTCAGCGGCCAACATCGCGATGGCTGGTGCCTGCACGGCGCCGCCGGCGTTGGTGCCCGCGGCGATCACCACCCGACCGTCATGGCCAGGAAGGGCGGTGACCAGGGGTAGCCCGTCCGGGGTGGCGGGACGTGCGCAGATCCGGATGTCGCGGACGTCATCGCGGTGCAGGTCGGGGAACAGACCGCCCACCGCCGCGAGGGTGCTCTCCTGGAGTTCGGCGAGGCCGTCGGCCGCCGCGGCGGCGTCGCGGGCGGCCAGCCCCAGGTAGCCGAAGCCGGCGCTGACGTGGATGAGCGTCCCGTCGGGGCAGAGCGTCACGTTCATCACACCGAGCGGATCACCGGCGTGGATCTTCACGGGTCGGTGCAGCCCCGGGTTCGGCAGGGTCAGCGACACCCCCAGTACCTGGCTGACGGCGCCGGCGCCCGGCCAGTCCGATCCGCACAGGCGGACCAGCTCACGGCCACCCACGGTGACGACGACCTGGCCCGCCCGTACCAGCCGGCCCGCCGCCAGCCGCAGCAGCACCGCGTTCCCGGTCGCCTCGAGGCTGTCCACCCGGCTGTCCGCCCACACCTCGACACCAAGACCGACGAGGTGTCGGAGCAGCAGTCCGGCAAGATCATGAATGTTGACGGCGTAGCCGTCCACCTCGACCGCCCCCGCGACGGTGCGCGGCCCACCGGGCAGCGGGATCGTGCGGCCCAACCCCGGCCAGTCCCGCCGGAGCACCTCGTCGGACAGCCGCGCGACGTCGCCGCCGGCCCGTCGTTGCAGCTGCTCGCCGGCGTCGAGGTCGGCGCCACCCAGGTAGACCCGGGTGAGCCGGCTGTCCTGACGCAGTCCCGTCAGCCAGGTCGTCTCGACCCCGGTGAACAGATGCGACCAGCCGCGCAGACCGAGGCGGTTCAGGGCGATCACCAGGTCCTCGGTGGCGGCATGCAGACCGGGTTGGTCGGCGCGGTCGGCGAACGCCCGCGCCCAGGCCACCTCGACCGCATCCAGGGTGGCGGGGTCCCGCAGCGCCCAGCCACCCGCGGCGGGGGAGCGGGTGAGCACGTCGACGCGGCCGAGGTCCGCCTGCGGCAGGGATTCGGTCGCGGACAGGTGGCGGGCGTTCGCCCCACCGAACGTCGTGCCCTGCTCGGCGTGGTCGGCGCGGTCCGCGGGGGCGGCGTCCAGCAGCAGAATCCGTCGATGTCCCTGGGCGTGCAGCAGCAGGGCGGTGGTCAGGCCGACGATCCCCCCGCCGAGCACCACCACCCGCGGCCCGTCCACCGCATCGGCGCCGGCGCCGATGTCAGGGCTGCCGCCCTCAACGCCGGTGGTGGCAACGCTGGTGGTGGCAACGCTGGTGGCGCCGCGGGCGGTGGGGATGGCATCGGTGGCGGCAGGCGGTGGGAACAGCTCGGCCCCGGTGAGATCGTCCAGATCCGCTCGGCCGAGGGCGGTCAGGACGGCCTGGTCCAGATCGGCCTCGCAGGCCGGGGCGCGCATCGCCGCGGAGCACAGGGTGAACCCGGGGCGTGTCACCCCGCCGTCCGCCCGGATCCGGCTCGCGAGCAGGGTGCGCACGCCGACGAGCAGGCGGGGGGCGTTGTCCAGCACGACGGTGAGATCACGCCGGTCGTAGGCATCGAGCAGGGCCTGCGCCGTCCAGATCTCGGGTTCGCTGACGCAGACCAGCCGGTCGCCGCCGAACGTCCGCAGGCGGGCCGCGTCCAGCAGGTCGACGCTCGCCCACCGGCCGGAACTGGTCAGTGGCACCGCGACACTGACGGCGTTCGCCGCCTCGAGCACCTCCTCGGCGCGGGCCGCCACCTGGATTCGGTCCAGGGGCAACCGGTGCCGGCCGGCCCAGACGGCGGCGGCCGACCGGTCCGCCACCAGCGACGGCGCGCACACCACCAGCCGGTGGCCCCGGGCGACGGCCGCTCTGGCCACCCGTCCGTTGATGTTGCCGGCGCCGACGAGCCCCAGTATCGGACGCGCACCGTCCGCCGCCGCGCCGCCCGCCTCGGCCGTCCCGGATGCCCCGGTGGGGGCGTGGGCGGTGGGGGGCGCCGGGAACAGCCGGTCGATGACGAACTGGGCGACGTGACGGGCGTTCACCTCAGGGGTGTTGCGCACGGTGATACCGAGTTGGGTGGCGACGCCGAGATCGATGGCGGCCAGCGAGGTGCCGCGGCGCACCAGCAGCAGCGACCGGCGGTCGTGGGTGCGCCGGACGGCCATGGCCCAGCGGGTCAGCACGGTGGCATCGACCGCGTTCGCGCCGACCACGAGGGTGTGGGGGCGCAGCGTGACCAGTGCCTCGACGAGCCCCGCCGGGCTGCCGGCGAGGTCGGGGCGCAACGTCACGGCCGCGGTGTCGGCAAGCCGGCCGGCCGCCCGGGGGCCGAGCGCCGTGGAGATCAGGGTCCGTCGGCGGTCGGATGCGGCTGGGGGTGCCTGATCGCGAGACGTCAACATGCGATGTACTTCATCCCGGTTCGTCGGGGGCGCGTGCGTCGGCTCCGCGGGGGTGCCGCGTCGGCACGGGGGGCGCAGACCCGGTGGCCCGTCGGATGCGTCCACCGTGCCGAACCGGCGTCAACGAGATGTCAACGACGCCCGCCGACCGGCCGGTCCGCCGCCGCCGCGGCGCCGATCTTCAACGGGGCGTCAACCCGGGGTCGGCGCCAGGTGCAGCAGCGGATCACGTCCGCCGAGGGTGCCGCGGGAGGCGAGCACGGCGAAACGGGCGAACATCTGCTCGCTGTACCAGCCGACCTCCGGGGTGCGCCGCACGACCTCGGCGTGCGCCGGCCGGCCGTAGGCGAACCGCCGCAACGAGGCGGTGTCGTGCCACAGGCTGAACGTCCCGGTCAGACCGACCGGCGCCTCCCCGATCCCGGCGCAGAACAGCAGCCCCTCGGCCTGGGCGAGGTCGGCGACCACCGCCGGCACGGCCCGGCGGAAGGTCAGGGTGTGCCGGGCGGTGAGCCGGGCCCGGGTGATCACCGCGATCCGGGCGTCCTCGGCCGCGGCGGGCCAGTGCGCGGTGCTCGGGTCACCGAACGGTTCCCGCCGCGACCACTGGCCCCGCGCCGACAGAGGATGCAGATCGATACGCCAGCGTTCCTCGGCCAGGGCCGCCCAGGCCCGGATCGGCGCCGAGCGTTCGAACGACCGCGCCGCTGACGGGGTCTCCCAGACCGCCACCATCGCCCACTGCCGCGGGTCGGCCCCACGCATGCCGAGGCTGTTCGCCGAGCCCGTCCCCAGCAGTTTGGCGAACCGTAGCCCGCTGATGTGGCGCAGCGCCGCCCGGTCGGTGGCCACTCGGGCCACGGCATGCCCGACTCGGCGGCGGGGGACCCGCCAGAAGTCGACGGTCACCAGCGGTGCGCCGACTCCGGTGGGACCCGACGGATTCGACGAGCTCGTCCCAGTCATCCGCGCATCTCCTCTGATCCGCGTACCGACGCACAGTGATGTTCACCTGCGCATCGAGGTCAGGCACAGCAGGGCGTCGTGGGGGGTGCCGTACTTGCGGGTGAAGGCGGCGCCCACCGTGTCGGCACCGTCGTTGTCCCGCAGGGGCACCACCCGCCAGTGCCCCTCGGCGCCCAGCGGATGGGCGCCGACCGTGGGCAGCGTGGCCACCAGATCGTCGGGGCCGCCGCCGTGCAGCAGCTCGTGCAGCTCGGGACAGTGCAGGTAGACGGCGTCGTCCACGCGGACGTAGGCGCAGCGCACCTCGAGCGGGTCGGTGTCGGTCGAGGACACCCGCAGCGTCACCCGCAGGTAGTCGTCCAACGGGACGCTGCCCGTCGGGCCCCACATCCGGTCGAAGTACTGCTCGACGAACTGGACGAGGGTGGAGGAGATCGTCGCCTCGTGCTGGGTCGCCGCGGACGAGGAGACCCCGACCGGGAAGCTCGACACCAGCGCGCCGGTGTCCCACCGGTGGTAGCCCGCCAGCGGCTGTTCGGCGTAGAGCCGCACGCCCAGGCGGGCCTGCCCGACCGGGTCGAGCTGGGCCCGCAGCTCGGCCAGCGCCAGCAGGTTCGCCCGGATCAGTGCCGAGACGTCGATGCGGTGCCCGAGGTCGGCGGCGCGGGCGTTGGCGGCCGGAGAGTCGGGGTCGAGCAGCAGGATCTGCACGATCGCGCCGGCCGCGACGGCGGTCCGCAGGGCGCCGGTGAAGATCTCCCGGTGCGGTGCGATGACCAGGTCCGTCCAGGTGTTCAGCAGTCGGACGCTGCGCCGGGAGCCCGCCACCCGGGCGGTGAAACCGGCCGGGTCGAAGGCATCGAGCAGCCGTCCGCCGGTGAACTGGGCGGGTTCGGTGGCCATCGGCGCGGACAGTCGACGTTCGGCCGCGGCCAGCTCGGTGGATCCGCGTTCGCGCAGCAGGGTGACGGCCTGCTGCCAGGACCGGCGGGCCGCGGGCTGATCGCCGAGTTCGGCCAGGATGTCGCCGCGGCGCACCAGCACCCGCGGTTCCCAGACCGGGTCGGGTAGCTCCGCGAGCATCGGCAGGCACTCGTTGTAGGCGGTCAGCGCCTGCTCGGGCCGGTGCTGGTAGCGGTAGAGATCACCGAGTCGGCGCTGGGCCTGGGCCTGGAGCGGACGGTTGGCCAGGTCCCGCGCGATCGTCAGGCTCATCGTCAGGCAGGTGATGGCGTCGGTGAGTTCGCCCCGATCGCCGTACGTCATGGCCAGGCTGACCAGGGTCTCCGCCTCGGCGCGGCGGGCACGGGTGCGCCGCATCGTGTCAAGCGCCGCCTCGAAGTGCTCGAACGCGCTGGTCTGCTCGCCCCGGCCGCGACAGGTGCTACCCAGACCGCGTACCGCCCGTGCCTCACCGAGGTCCGCTCCGAGCCCGGCCAGGATCTCCCGGGCCCGGGAGAACCGTGCGGTGGCCAACGCCAGATGGTCGGCCGCCCGCCGGTCGACGGCCACCGCCGGCTGTCCACCCGGGTCGCGTCCGACGGCGTCCAGCCGCCAGAACGCCTCCTCGAAGGCCAGTGTCATCTCCCGCTCGCCGAGGTTGGTCAGCAGCTCCGCCTCGGCCTGCCGGTCGCCGCCGCGGCGCGCCGCGGCCAGGCCCAGCTCGTGCGAACGGTCCCAGTCCGACCAGTGCGCCCCGAACAGGTAGAACTCGGCGGCCTCGGCGGCGAGCAGCCAGGTCGGCTGGTCAAGACCGGCCGCGGCGGCCTGTTCCAGCAGCGCGAGCAGGTTCGACCGCTCGGCGGCGAACCAGACCAGCGGACGGTGCGTCAGCTCGAGGAACGCGGGGCCGCCGACCTGTTCCGGGTCGCGGTCGGCGATCCGGGTCGGGATCGCCGCGGTCGGCCGCAACGCCGGCATCCCGCCGGGGCTGAAGGTGGCGACCGCCGTACGCAGCATCACCAGATAGGCGTACAGCAAGCGCTCGAGTGTCGCGGCGTGTTCGGCTGGCAAAGGTACCGGTATCGCGGTCAGGGGACCCGCGACCACGCCCCCGGTGGGGGCGGCGTCGACGGCGAGTTGCCGGTCGACCCCACCTTCGGGCTGGTGTGGGCGCCGTCCGTCCGCCTCGGGAGGGTCCGCCGCGGGATCGTCCGTCTCGGGATCGTCCGCCGACCGCGCGCCGGCCGCGTGCTCGGCCAGCAGTTCGCGGGCGAACACCCGCAGCAGGTCGTGGAAGCCGTACCGTTCGATGCCGCTGGGGTCCGGACCACGCCGTTCCAGCAGCTGTGCGTCCGCGAGCTGGTCCACGAGGTCCTCGGTCTTGTTCACCTCGCGGGCGAGGACCGCGGCCGCGGCCCAGGCGGTGAAGTCGCTGACTCCCGGCAGGGAGAGCAGCCGGAAGGCACGCTGTTCGTCCGCCGGTCGGCCGTCGTAGCTGAGCTGGAAGCTCGCCCGGATCTCCAGGTCACCGAGCTCCAACCAGGTCAGCCGATCGCGTTCCGTCGACAGGCGTGTGACGATCCGCGACAGTCGCCAGTGGGGATGCGCGAAGAGCTTGCGGCCGGCGATCTTGATCGCCAGTGGCAGATAGCCGCACAGCCCGACGATGTCACGGGCGGCCTTCTCCTCCATGGCCACCCGCTCGGCCCCGACGACCCGCTCCAGCAGCAGCACCGCGTCGTCCGGGATCAGCACGTCGAGCACCCGACACGGCATGGTCAGCCCGGACAGCCGTGGTCGGCTGGTGACGATCACCGCGCATCCCGGGCCGGACGGGATCAGCTGCCGCAGCTGCGCCTCGTTCGCCGCGTTGTCCAGCAGGATCAGCGCCTGGCGGGTGGACAGCAGCTGCAGGTACATCTCGACCAGATCGTCGGGGTCGGTCGGCACCGCCGCCCGGCTGACCCCGAGTGCCTGGACGAACCTGGTCAGCACCCGCACGGGTTCCAGCGGCCGGCTGGTGCCGCGCAGGTCCACGTACAGCACGTCGGTGAAGTGCGCGCGGATCTGATGCGCGATGTGGACGGCCAGGGCCGTCTTGCCGGTCCCGGCCTTGCCGGCGTAGGCGATGGCCACCGTGCCCTGGGTGAGCGCCGCGGGCTCCGTGAGCAGCGCCAGCGCGTCGGCCTGGAGGGTGTCACGCCCGGTGTACTCCTTGACGTCCGGCGGCAGTGAACTGCCGCCGCGGGCGGGTGCCGTGACGACGACGGGGCGGTTCAGCGACCGCGGTGGTGTCCAGGCCAGCGACGGTGCTCCGCGTAGCACGTCCTCCTGCATCCGGCGCAGCAACGGGGATTCCAGCCCCAGCTCGTGGCGGGCGGCGAGTCCCGCCTGGCAGGCCCGGGCGGCGTCGTCGACCCGGCCGTCGCGGTAGAGGGCCAGCGCCAGCTCCCGGCGTAGCCCGTCGTCGGTGGGATGCAGGTCGACCTGCAGTTTCAGCTCGCCGAGCAGCTCCCGGTGGCGGCCCAGCGCCAGGTCCGCGTCGATCCTGGTCTTGGTCACGTCCAGCTGCAGTTCGGTGAGCGCGTTGACATAACTGTGCGCGAACGGATGGTCGGCCACATCCGCGAGTGACGGCCCGCGCCACAACGACTGGGCCTCCTGCAACGGGGCGATCGCGCTGACCGGGTCGCCGTCCTCCACCGCCCGCCGACCCTGCGCCAGCAGCCGGCGGGCCCGGTTCGCATCGATCTGCTCCGGGCGGACGTCGAGCACGTACCCCTCGCCTCGACGCTGCAGGACCTGGGGACCGGGGCCGGCCTCGATGCGCCGCCGCAGCTCGCTGACATGGGTGCGCAGCGTGCCCTGCGCCCGCTCCGGCGCGGCTTCCCGCCAGATCGCGTCCAGCAGCCGGTGCGTCGGCACGACCCGGCCGACCTCGAGCAGCAGCACGGTCAACAGCACCTTGCGCTGGGTGCCGCCGATCGCCAGCGGAACGCCGGCCACGGTGAGCTCCAGCGGACCAAGGATCGCGAACCGCAGACTGTCGCGTTCGGGCATCGGGTCCTCTCGTCCAGTCCGCACCTGGCGCCGACTGGAGATCATCTGCGACGCCGTGCGATGAGTATCCACCGCAGCGTGCGCCGTGAGGGGGCGAGCCGGCAACCACCGATTCGACCTGACCGGTGTCACCTGCGCGTCACCGCCGTCGCGTGAGCATGCCCCGGATGGTCACGAGTGTGCGATCGAGGAGCGTGCGCGGTGCTCTGACCACGGATTATCCGGTCCGCGCCGGCGGGTTCGCGAGCATCCGCCGGTCGCCGCACCGCTGTCGTCGCCGTCTTCGATCAACAGAGTGTCAACCCTTGTGGTTGAGGTGGAGGGAACGGTCTGTTGATCCCCCGGAGGTGCACTGAGTCGGACGACATCGACGAACGACGGGCGACGGGTGACCGGGAGGCCGGTCCTGCCGCGGAGGTGAGACGCACAGATGGCCACGACAAGGAGCACGACGCCGAGGGCGACGACGGGAGCCCCGGAGCATGATCCGGTGGGCGTGCTGCCCCGCCGGGCCGGCGGCCTGCCGCACGAGCTGGTGCTGCGCAACGCCCCAGGCGGGAACCGGGCGGTCCGGCAGGTGTGGTTCGAGGCGGACGAGGCCGGCGTGCTCGCCGACTGGGACGAGCGCGACCGGGTCGAACTGATGGCCGCGGGACGTCCCTTCGTACTCGAGCGTGACCTGGACGGACGGGGGGTGCGGTTGGTCGAGCCGATGGGGCGTGACCCGGTGGCCGCCTTCACCCCGGCGCGGGTCGGCGGACGGGTGCTGCTGGCCGACGGGACGACGCTGCGCTGGCTCCAGCCGACCCGCGGCGTCTTCGAGAGCGGCCTGGTGGGCTACCGGGACGCCAGCATCGTCCGGTTCGCCATGGACGGCACGGCACTCGTCTTCGCCGCGCTCGAGCTGGCCGGGCCGGCGCGGGTGGGTTCGGGGGATACCGGTCGGGGGGATCTCCCGAACCCACGGCGGGGCTGGCTGCCCGACCTGGTCGCGCTGCTGGTGCTCAGCTGGTTCGTGCGGTTGCTGGAAGTGCGGCCTACCCCGTCCGTCGACATTCGCTCAGGCGTTCGCCACCTGGGTGTTTGACGGGCCGGCCGGCGGAGGCTACCTTTTCCCGTATTCGAACTCGTGTTCGACTCCGGGGAGGGCGTCATGCCGGCACCACACGGCGATCCACGTGGAAATCCGGGCGGGGTGTCAGGTCGGTCCTTCGGGGCCGGCCCCGGCGGCGAGGGCGTCCGGGCGCAGGCTGTGCGCGCCGCGGTGTCCCCGGCCGGCGGGGCGCCCGAGCGTGCCCTGCTGCCTGCCGCCGGGCTTCCGCACCGCTCTCGGGACGAGCTGCTCGCCGCGGCCCGCCACGGCCTCGACGAGGCCGAGTACGCCACCTGTATCCCGCAGCGGTACGCCCAGGCCCATCTGGCCGCCCTGCGAGCGGCCGCGGCGGTGCTGGCCGATCGGGCGCGGCCCCGGCCAGGGCGGCGTGGCCGGCCGCTGAGCGCCTGGTGCCTGCTCGTGCGGGTGGCTCCCGAGCTGGCCGAATGGGCTGACTTCTTCGCGGCGGGCGCCAGGCGCCGGGCCGCGGCCGAGGCCGGGTTGAACGTGGTGGGTCGCCGGGAGGCCGACGACCTGATCCGTCAGGTCCACCTGTTTCTCGGCGCGGTGGAGCAGGCGCTGGGGCTGCCCTCCCAACCGGTGCTGGCCGGTAGCGGGCCGGCGGCGCGGGCCTAGCCGGCCATGGTTGCTCCGGCGGCGCGGGCCGCCCAGCAGAATCCCACCGCCCTGCGGGAGATCACCCGGATTCCGGCACGACGGGCCGGGCCGGCAGGTGAGCGGCTGGTGCCGACGGTGCCCGCTCTGGCCGCGCTGCTCCCCGAGGAGGGGTTGCGTCGAGGGACGACGGTCACGGTCACCGGCTCCGCGTCTCTGGTGCTGACGTTGCTGCGCGGCCCCTCCCAGGCGGGTGGGTGGTGCGCGGTGGTGGGCTTCGCCGAACTCGGTCTGCTCGCAGCGGCCGAGTCGGGGATCGCGCTGGAGCGGCTCGCCCTCGTACCGGAGCCAGGGCCGCGTTGGCCGGTGGTCGTGGCCGCACTGCTCGACGCGATGGATGTCGTGGTGGTGCGGCCCCCCCGGCCGCCCCGGGGGGGGGGGGGGGGGGGGGGGGGGGCGGGCC
>NZ_JALKFW010000032.1:0-5911 GCF_023243055.1 Frankia sp. AgPm24
CCGCCTGCCGGCGGAGGCCGCTGTGATGCTCGGAGATGTGATTGCGGCGATCCCAGCCGTCGATCACCTGGTCGTGGGGGGGGGGGGGGGGGCGGGGGCCGGGGGGGGGGGGGGGGCCCCCCCGGGGGCCCCCCGCCCCGCCCCGCATCACCGTGTGCTGCGGGTCGCGGGTGGAGTCGGTCTGGTGCGGTGGGGTGCCCAGCGCCTCCGGACCGTCATGGGTGCCGGCGGAGACGTCCGGTCCCCCGGCGGAGACGTCCGACCCCTTGGCCGGCGCACCGGAGGTGTCGACCGGGTGCTTGGCCCGGTGGAAGATGCTGCTCATCGAGTCCTGATCAGCCTTGTCCGCCGGCTCACCCTGGTAGCCGGCGTAGTGCATGCGCTCGGATGCGGAGTCCCCCGGGCCGTCGGGCTCACCCGATCCGCCCGGTCCCGGCCTGCCCGGGCCCGTCTGGTCGCTCATCGCTTCTGCCTCGCTCCGATCCACAGGCACACGGCCAGCAGACCTCCGATGCCGACCAGAATCGCCAGCAGCCCCTCGGGCACCGGACCGTACTTGCCGAGGCTGAAGCCACCGGGGCTGGGCGCGTCGGTCAGGTGACGGACGTAGGCCGCGACCGCGACCGCGTCCTCTTCGTTGATCTGACGGTCACCGAAGACGGGCATCGACTCCGGTCCGGTCCGCATCGCCTCGATGATCTGAGTCGCGGTCGACTCGTCCAGCGAGGGCGCGAACTTGCCGTAGGTCAGTGGGGCACCCTGGGCTACCGCCTGATGGCACTGCGCGCAGTTGGCCCGGTAGAGCTCGCCACCCTTGGAGAGCGCCGCGTCATCCAGCGCGGTGTCGTCGACCTTGGGGATTTCCGGACCGCCACCGAGGCTGTCGATGTACGCGGCCAGCTGGGCGATCTGCGTGTCCGAGTAGATCGGTGCCTTGCGGTCGGCCTGCGCGGCCGGGGCGGCCAGCGGCATCCGACCGGTGGAGACCTGGAAGTCCACGGCGGCGGCGCCGACCCCGATCAGGCTCGGCCCGGTGCTGGAGCCCTGGGCGCCGAGCCCGTGGCAGGTGGAGCAGCCCTGGAGGTACAGGGCACGGCCCTGGCGGACCGCCTCGTTGGAGTCGGACGCGGACGCGGCGTTGCCGCCGGGCGCCAGCAGCGTCCACAGCACGCCGGTGGCGAGCAGGCCAAGGGCGAGCACCAGGGCGGACGAGCGACGGCGCCGCTGCGAGGTGGACACCCGACGGCGCGCACGGCGGCGGCCGAGCAGGCCGGGACGGCCGGCGACCGGCTTCGCCCCCGAGCCCGCCGCCTCCGTGTCGGCCTCATCGGCGTCGGCCTCATCGGCGTCGGCTGTCACGTCGGCGTCGGCTGTCACGTCGGCGTCGGTCACCACATCGGCGGCAACGACATCGGCGTCGACGGGTTCGACGTCACCGGGTTCGACGTCGGCCGCGTCGGCATCTGCATCGGCGTCGGTACTCGCGGCCGCCCGGGCCCGGGTCGACGTCCCGGTCGACTCCGGCGAGGCGGCGGCGTCCCGCGGCGGGGTGGCCGCGGTACTCGCCGGGATGACCGGGGTGGTTTCCGGCGGCGTGTCCGACGATGTGCCTGAAGATTCAGTCATGTCGCTCACTGGAGGAGGTAGATGGTCGCGAAGAGGGCGATCCAGACGACGTCGACGAAGTGCCAGTAGTACGACACGACGATTGCCGATGTCGCCTTCTCCGGCGTGAAGCGCCCATACGTCGACCGGCCCAGCACCATGACGAAGGCGACCAGTCCACCGATCACGTGCAGCCCGTGGAAACCGGTGGTCAGGTAGTAGACCGAACCGTAGGCGTGCGACGCCATCGTGAACTCGTTCTCGCCGAAGTACTCGTTCACCTGGCCGCCGATGAAGACAGCGCCCATGATCAGCGAGATCAGGTACCAGCGTCGCAGGCCGAACACATCACCCCGCTCGGCGGCGAACACGCCGAGCTGACAGGTGACGCTGGACAGCACCAGGATCACGGTGAAGAACAGCGCGTACCCGACGTGCAACTCCACGGGTCCGTGTTCGGACCCGATGGGGTCCCCGGTCGTCGGCGGCCAGTTGCCGCTGTTGACCGAACGGATCGTGAAGTACATCGCAAACAGGGACGCGAAGAACATCAGCTCCGACGACAACCACACGACCGTGCCGACCGAGACCATCGAGGGACGGTTGGCCGTCGGGTGTGGTGGTGGAGCCTTCTCGAGGACGGGGGCTGAGGCCACGTCGGTCATTCTGACACGCGCCGCCCCAGGCGCCACCGTAGGTTCGACGTTCGGTAGGACTACGACTCGTCGATGACCGGCGCCCGGCACCGACGCAACCGGTGTGCGCTGGGTGCAAATTCCTGTGCCGCAGGGAAAACCGCAGCTCGGGAGGCTGCCCGCGAAGCCGCCCGCACCCTTGGGCCGAGTGGGAGCGTCCCGGCGGATGTTGCGTGCCTCACCCACCGCGGGTCCTCCTCAGGAGCCGGGTCGGGCGGCACGGCGGCCCTGGGCCGGTTGGCACATCACCCCCCGCGGGCCACACCCGTCCACTACCAGGTGGGGCTGCCCGCAAAGCGAAGCCGGCGGCGTGGGTGGGACGTCGCGTCCCCACCCACGCCGCCGGCTGGCGACCAGACCCTGTCAGCCGAACATGACGGTTCCAGCTGGATATGACGGTCTCATCCGGACATGACGGTTCAGCCGGACATGGCGGCCAGGGCGCGCAGCCCCTCCGCCGGCAGTGCGATGCCCGCCTCGGAGCCCGGGTCGACGGCGAGCAGGAGCTCGTCGGACGGCCAGATCCGACCGAGCGTCGCGATCTGGACCGTGCGGTAGCGATCGACCTCGGGCAGGGCCGCGGCCAGCCGCTGCTCGGAGGTGAACGTCGGGACGAACTGGGTGCCGTCCTGGCGCTGCGCGACCGGAAGCTGCAGGACGTCGCTGTCGGCGTCGGAGAGGTCGGTGACGTCGCTGCCGAGGTCGGGCAGCAGGACCTCGGCCAGCGCCAGATCGCCGAGCGCGGAGCGCTCGTTCTCCCCGTCGGCCAGCCGGCACAGCGCTGCCCGGGCGGCCGTGCCCCGTTCGGCCTGCGGACCGTCGGGCCCGCCCATGCTGTCCGCCCCCGTCAGGGTGTCTGCTCCGGTGCGGCCCTCCGGCTCGGCGGTCGCGTCCGGCCCGGTGAACGCGTCGTGCGCGGGACGTAGCTGGTCATCGGTCATGGGTTTGACTCCCTTGACGTGGACGAGCGTGCTGACGTGTCGTGCCGTAGGTCTTTCGCGTACCCCGCCACGGTCACACCGAACGGGTGCCCCCGGACAATGTGTCCGGCGTCTCGGCACCCGGCATCGCGGCGTCCGGCGTCTCGGTCGTCCTGCCGCTCGGTCGTCCTGCCGCTCGGTCGTCCCGTCGTCCCGCAGGGACCGGTGCAGCGGTGGAGCGGATCGGCGGATCGGCGCTCAGCCGCGCAGAGCCAGGTCGGCGATGAGGGCACGGCGGGTGGCGCCGGTCAGCGGTGTTCCGTCGTTGTAGGCGGGATGGTCGATGACCAGTTCGGCGGGGACGTCCGGGTCGCGGAAGAGATCACGAGCCTGCTCCCCGAGCGCGAAACGCACCATGTGCACCGAGACGGTCTCGCTGGCGACCTCCGGGTCCTCGTCCGGGCCGGGGATCTCCTGCCCGGCCACCCGCGTCCCGCCGATCTCCAGCAGGACGCTGTGTTGCAGGCCGGCGAGCCGGCGCAGTTCGTCACGCACCGTGGCGAGCACGTCGAGCTCGAGGAACAGCGTCGCCGTCAGGGCATGACTACCTGGCAACAGACGCGAGTAGGCGTCGATCTCGTGGGCGACGTCGGCGGGCGCCGTCAGCCGCTCGGTGTAGACCATCTCCTGCACCTGGTAGCGCAGCGTCTGCTCGTTCTCGAACTCGGCGACCACGATGTCCCCGACCCGGACGCGCCGTTCGGCCCGCACCGGGAGCATCTGTCGGCGCAGGTCGGGCCGCCGCTGCGCGTACGCCTGATGGTCGGTGATGATGTCGGCGACGGTCAGCGCCATGGCGCGGCCTCCGGGTATCGGTAACGGTCTGGTCCGGGTGGTGGGACGGGCGACGGACGGGCGACGGGACGGGACGGCGGACGAGACCGGCGACCGGTCAGGACGCGCGAGGCGCGGGACCGGTCGCCGGGGTGTCGCCAGGGGTGGTGCGGCCGTCGGCCTGGGGCCGATCAGGCGTCGGCGGTCTCCTCGGCCTTGAGCGCGTCGAGGGCACGCTTGAACCGACCGGCGTGGGTCTTCTCCGCCCGGGCCAGGGTGGAGAACCAGTCCGCGATCTCCTCGAAGCCCTCGTCACGAGCGGTCTTCGCGAAGCCGGGGTACATGGCGGTGAACTCGTAGGTCTCACCGGCGACGGCGCTGGCCAGGTTCTTCGTCGTGGTGCCGAGCGGCTCGCCGGTGGCCGGGTCGCCGACCTCGGCCAGGAAGTCCAGGTGCCCGAAGGCGTGCCCGGTCTCCCCCTCGGCGGTGTCGCGGAACAGCGAGGACGCGTCGGTCAGGCCCTCGATGTCGGCGCGACGGGCGAAGTAGAGGTAGCGCCGGTTGGCCTGGCTCTCCCCGGCGAACGCCTCCTTGAGGTTCTCATGCGTCTTGGTGCCGTCAAGCTTGGGCATGTCACGCTCCTTTGCGATGAGTGTTCCCCGCTGAGGTCTTCCCAGCTGGGATGATCACTGTGGGCTGGCCGGACCCCCGACTCGGACCGAGCCCACGCCCCGGGCCTGACAGTCCGGACAGATTCCCCGGAACTGCAGGTCGTACCCGGTGATGGCGAAACCCGATCGCCGCGCGATCTCCGCCATCATCCCGTCGGGAACCGGATGGTCGAGATCGACCGCGCGGCCACAGCCTTCGCAGACCGCATGATCGTGGCGGCAGGTGTTGGCGTCGTACCGTGCCGCCGCACCGCCACCGAGGCTGAGTTCCAGCGCCTGACCGGTCGACACCAGCAGCGCCAGGGTGCGGTACACCGTAGCGCTGCCGATCCGCGGCGAGGTGCGCCGCACCCGCTCGTAGACCTCGGCCGCGGTCGGATGGTCATGCGCGGCGCGCAGCACCTCGAGGACGGCCATCCGCTGGGGGGTCAGTCGAAGATCGGTCTGGTCGGTCATGGATCACGCCCGTCGATTGAGAACGAATCTCAGTATCACTCAGTCGGCCGGCGCTGGCAATCTCGGGTCGATGGGCCGGCTCCACGGCCACGGCGGGCGTGAACGAGTAATCTTCGGACGGATCGCGCCGGTCAGCCGCACGGGAGGGCAGCACGCCATGCAGGTGGAAGCTGGGCACGACACCACCCCGAAGACCATCCTGGTGTACGCCGACCGCGCCGAGGTACGGGCCCGCGTCATCGCCGCCCTCGGCCGTCGTCCGGCGCAGGATCTGGCCCCCCTCGAGTTCGTCGAGGCCGCCACCGCCGCGGAGGCGATCGGCGTGGTCGACCACCACGAGGCCGACCTGTGTGTCTTCGACGCCGAGGCCACCCCGAGCGGCGGCATGGGCCTGTGCCGGCAGCTCAAGAACGAGGTCACCGACTGCCCGCCGGCCGTCCTGCTCGTCGCCCGCCCGGACGACCGGTGGCTCGCGACCTGGTCCCAGGCCGACGCCGTCGTGGCCCATCCCGTGGACCCCGCCCGGCTCACCGAGGCGGTCGTGACGCTGCTGCGTGCCCGCGCCGGCGGTGCGGCGGCGCGCCGGGGCGGCGCCCCCGGCCCCCCCCCCCCGCGCCCGCGCCCCCCCCCCCCCCCCCCAACACCCCCCCCCCCCCCCCCGCAGTCGCCGGCGGGGCATCCGCCCGCCGGGCGGGCCCGCCCCGTGGCCCGGACGAACCGGCCCTTACCA
>NZ_JALKFW010000033.1:0-5828 GCF_023243055.1 Frankia sp. AgPm24
CGCCGAAAGACCCGCCGCATCCCGCCCCGACACCACCCACGGAAACACCGCCGGCACGACAACCGGAGAAGCGGGCGAAGAACCGACCGAACCGGCCGGTGAATCCGATCCGGCGCCATCGCGCACCGGCCGCAGCTCCTCCCGTTCGCGGGCGGCCGGGGCCGCGGGCGCCTCCTCCAGGAGCACGTGGGCGTTGGTGCCGCTGATACCGAACGAGGACACTCCGGACCGCCGTGGACCGTCCGAGCTCGGCCACGGCGTCGCCTCCGTCACCAGCCGGACCGCTCCGGAACTCCAGTCGACCACCGGCGACGGCTCGTCGGCATGCAGGGTCCTCGGCACCATTCCGTGCCGCATCGCCATCACCATCTTGATCACGCCGCCGACACCCGCCGCCGCCTGCGTGTGCCCGATGTTCGACTTCAACGACCCCACCCACAGCGGCCGATCCGCGTCCCGGTCACGTCCGTAGGTGGCCAACAGTGCCTGTGCCTCGATCGGATCGCCGAGCGCGGTGCCGGTGCCGTGGCCGTCGACGGCGTCGATCTGCTCGGCGGCGAGGCCCGCGTCGCGCAGCGCCGCGTCGATCACCCGCTGCTGGGACGGGCCGTTCGGCGCGGTCAGTCCGTTGCTCGCCCCGTCGGAGTTCACCGCCGACCCGCGCACCACCGCCCACACCGGATGACCGAGCCGGCGCGCGTCCGAGAGCCGCTCCACCAGCAGGACACCGACGCCCTCGGCCATGCCGAACCCGTCGGCGCCGGCACCGAAGGCCTTGCACCGTCCGTCGGCGGCGAGCCCGCGCTGTCGGCTGAACTCGACGAACCCGCCGGGGGTCGACATCACCATGACGCCGCCGACCAGCGCCAGTGAGCATTCCCCCGACCGCAGTGCCCGCACCGCCAGGTGCAACGCCACCAACGACGACGAACACGCCGTGTCCACTGTCAGCGCCGGCCCCTCCAGCCCGAAGGTGTAGGCGACGCGGCCGGAGACGACGCTGGCCGCGTTGCCGGTGGCCACATAGCCCTCGCCGGTCTTCGGGGCGGCGGCCAACAGCGACACGTAGTCCTGGCTGTTGGTGCCGACGAACACCCCGGTCCGGCTGCCTCGCAACGTCCCCGGGTCGATCCCGGCCCGCTCGAACGCCTCCCACGACGTGGTCAGCAGCAGCCGCTGCTGCGGGTCCATCGCCAGCGCCTCCCGCGGCGAGATCCCGAAGAACGCCGGATCGAACTGGGCGACGTCGTAGAGGAAACCGCCGGCCCGGACGTAGGAACGACCGGTCTGGTCGGGGTCCGGGTCGTAGAGGGCGTCGAGATCCCAGCCCCGGTCCGCCGGGAACGGGCCCACCGCGTCCCCACCCGCGGCCACCAGTTCCCACAGCTCCTCCGGTGACCGCACCCCACCCGGATACCGGCAGCTCATCGCGACGATCACGATCGGGTCGTCGGTGGGAGCCGGCGCGGGGCGGGCCGGTCCGCGCGGTGCGTCCGCGCCGCGCGCCCCCGATCCGACGTCGCCGAGCAGTTCGGTGCGCAGGTGTCCGGCCAGGGCGACGGGGCTCGGGTAGTCGAAGATCACAGTGGCGGACAGTCGCAGGCCGGCCGCGGCGGTCAGCCGGTTGCGCAGCTCGACCGCCGTCAACGAGTCGAACCCGAGGTCCCGGAACGGCCGCGTGGCGTCGACGGCCTCGGGCTGGGCGTGGCCAAGCACGATCGCCGCCTGCGCTCGCACCAGGTCGAGCAGGACCTGTACCCGGTCGGTCTCGCCGAGGCCGAGCAGCCGTCGACGCAGCCCGTCGGCGCCACCCGCCCGCGTCTGGGCCGCGGCGGCCCGGCGAGGTGGCCGGACGAGACCGCGCAGCGGCGCCGGGATGCCCCGCGTCGAGGCCTGTGCCCGGATCGCCGTCAGGTCGAACGCGGCCGGGACGACCACCGCGGCGGACGCGCCGATCGCCGCGTCGAACAGCGCCAGCCCCGCCTCGACGTCCAGTGGCCGCAGCCCGCCGGTGTCGATGCGCCGCAGCGCCGTGTCGTCGAGGTGGCCGGTCATGTCGCTGTCCGGTGCCCACAGTCCCCAGGCCACTGACACCGCGGGCAGGCCCGCGGCCCGGCGGCAGGCGGCGAACGCGTCGAGGAAGGCGTTCGCCGCGGCGTAGTTGCCCTGGCCCGGACCGCCGAAGGTCCCGGCGATCGAGGAGAACAGGACGAACGCCGCGAGGTCCCGCCCGGCGGTGAGTTCGTGCAGGTTGAGCACGGCGTCCACCTTCGGCCGCAGCACCTGGTCGAGCCGGTCGGGCGTGAGCGCCGTGACCACCCCGTCGTCGAGCACACCGGCCGCGTGGACGACCGCGGTCAGCGGGTGCCGGGCCGGGATGGCGTCCAGGACGGTGGCGAGCCGGTCCCGGTCGGCGGCGTCGCACGCGGCGAGCGTGACGGTGGCACCCAGGGCGCCCAGCTCCTGCACCAGGGGGACGGCGCCGGGCGCGGCGGCGCCGCGGCGCCCGACCAGCACGAGGTGACGCGCACCGTGGACCTTGACAAGGTGCCTGGCCACGAGCGCCCCCAGCGTCCCGGTGGCGCCGGTGATCAGCACCGTGCCCGCCGGATCCCACCCCGCCCCCGGCAGGACAGGCGAAGCGTCGGCCGGCGAGGCAGCCGGCATGGCGGGCGGAGCGGTCAGGACGATCTTGCCGATGTGGCGGGCCTGG
Source organism: Frankia sp. AgPm24 (assembly GCF_023243055.1). NCBI lineage: Bacteria > Bacillati > Actinomycetota > Actinomycetes > Frankiales > Frankiaceae > Frankia > Frankia sp. AgPm24. The sequence goes on from NZ_JALKFW010000033.1 coordinate 2,714, forward strand.
CTGAGGAAGCGGAACGCCTCCGGTGCCCGGCGGACGTCGAGGAACCGGGTCGGCAGGGCGCCGAGCACCCCCTGCTCGAACAGCGCGAGGACCTCGGCGAACAGCTCCTGGATGCGCCCGAGGCCGGCGTCCATCAGCTCGAACGCGTGGTAACGCACCCCGGGATGTTCGGTGACGACGGCCGCCGCGTCCCGGACGTCGGTCTTGCCCATCTCCACGAACGCGCCGCCGCGCGGCAGCAGCCGCAGCGAGGCGTCGACGAACGCACCGGCAAGCGCGTTGAGGACCACGTCGACGCCCGCCCCGCCGGAGGTGGCGTGGAACCGGTCGGCGAAGTCCAGGTCCCGGGAGGAGGCGAGATGGTCGTCGTCGATCCCCATCGCCCGCAGGACATCCCACTTGCCGGAGCTCGCCGTCGCGTACACCTCGGCGCCGAGATGGCGGGCCAGCTGGACGGCGGCCATCCCGACCCCGCCAGCCGCCGCGTGCACGAGCACCGCCTGCCCGGCGTGCAGACCGGCGAGATCGACAAGCCCGTAGTACGCGGTGAGGAAGACCACCGGCACCGAGGCGGCCTGGCCGAACGTCCAGCCGGCCGGGATGCGGGCGAGCATCCGCCGGTCGGTCACCGTCAGGGAGGCGAAGGAACCCGCGAACAGTCCCATCACCGCGTCCCCCGCGGCCAGGTCCGTCACGTCCGGGCCGACCTCGACGACCACCCCGGCGCCCTCGATACCCAGCGGACCCGCGTCGCCGGGGTAGAGCCCGAGGGCGTTCAGCGCATCCCGGAAGTTCAGCCCGGACGCCCGCATCCGAACCCGGACCTGGGCGCCGACCAGCGGTAGGGACGCCTCCGGGCAGGGCAGCAGCGCCAGGTTCGCCAGGGCGCCCTTGCCGGTGCTTTCCAGCCGCCAGGCGGCAGCCACCGGCGGGATGAGCGTGTCGTCGCCCCCCGCCCGCACCAGCCGGCCGACCCGCACCTCGCCCGCGCGGATCGCGAGCCGCGGCTCGTCGGCGGCCAGCGCCGCCACCGCGGTGGGCAGCATCTGCCACGACGCCGGTTCGGCGTCGAGGTCGACCAGCGCGAAACGGTCCGGGTTCTCCGAGCGGGCGGACAGGAGCAGGCCCCACACCGCCGCCGAGACGGGATCGCCTGGCGGGTCACCGGGTCCGGCCGCCACGGCTGCCCGACTCACCAGGACCAGCCGGGAGGAGGCGAAGCGGTCGTCTGCGAGCCACCGCCGCGCCAACAGCAGCGCGTGACCGGTGGCCGTCCGCACGTCCTCGGCCCGCACCTGCCCGGCCCATCCCTGCTGGGCCGGTGCCTGCTGGGCCGGTGCGCCCCCGATCCGAACATCTCCGGCCAGGTCGGCACCCAGATGCGCGGACGGGCAGGGCACGAGCACCACAGCGGGCACGGGTGCCCCGGCCGCCACGGCGGCCGACAGCGCCGGCAGATCGATGTGGTGGTCGACGGCGACGCCGCTGCCCGCCAGCTCCGCCAGCTCCGCCAGCTCCGCCAGTTCCGGCGTGATCGCCGGGTCGGCGCCGAGGACCGCCCACGTGGACGGTGCCAGGCCCGCGGCGACCGGCACGTCCGCGGGGACCGGCGGCACCGTGATCCAGCCGAACTCGTACAGGTCGTCCACCGCGGCCGAGCCACCGGCGGGACGCGCCGGATCGACGGCCCGCAGCACCAGTGACTCGATGGTGGCCACCGGCTGACCGTCGGGGTCGGTGAGCCGCAGACTGATCGCGTCGCGGCCGGCCGGTGCCAGTCGTACCCGCAGCGCGGTGGCACCGACGGCATACAGACTGATGCCACTCCAGGCGAACGGCAGCCGGGTGCTGTCGTCGCGCTCGCCGGGGTTGGGCAGTCCGCCGAGCGCCATCGCGTGCAGGGCGGCGTCCAGCAGGGCCGGATGCAGCCCGAACGAGCCGGCGTCCGGCCCGTGCTCGGATGGCAGGCTCACCTCGGCGAGGACCTCGTCGCCCAGCCGCCAGGCGGCGCGCAGCCCCTGGAACACCGGGCCGTAGGCGAAGCCGACCGCGGCCAGGTCGTCGTAAAGGGTCTCGTGAGCAGCCGGCTCGGCCCCGGCCGGCGGCCAGGCCCCGGTGTCGATCGACGGCGCCCGGGTGTCCGCCGCGAGCAGGCCGGACGCATGCCGCGTCCAGACCCGGTCGCCGGCGTCCACACCGGCGGTGTCGGGATGGGAGAAGAAGGACACCGCGCGGCGGCCGGCGTCGTCGGGCGGATCGACCGTCACCTGGATCCGGACGGCACCCGAGGCGGGCAGGACCAGCGGGACCGCGATGGTCAGGTCCTCCACCCGCCCGTAGCCGACCTGCGAGCCGACGTGGACGGCGAGCTCGACGAACGCCGCACCCGGCAGCAGCACCGTGCCCGCCACGGCGTGGTCGGCGAGCCAGGGATGATCGCCCAGGGAGAGCCGGCCGGTGACCAGCAGGCTGTCGGAGTTCGCCGCCGTGACGGCGGCGCCCAGCAGAGGATGGTCGGCCGCATCCAGCCCGGCGGCGGCGACGTCGGTGGCCCCGGGCCCCGCCGGTTCCAGCCAGTACAGCTGCTCCTGGAAGGCGTAGGTGGGCAGATCGACCCGCCGGGGCGGCGCTCCGAGCATCGGCGCCCCGAACATCGGCGCCCAGTCCACCGCGACACCGCGGGTGAACGCCTCGGCCACACTGGCCAGGAAACGCCCCGGACCGCCATCGTCACGGCGCAGCGTCCCGAACGCCACAGCGTCAGAAGCAGAATCCGTGGCCGCGCTCGAATCCGCTGCCGCGTCGATGGTCTCCTGTATGCCGACCGTCAACACCGGATGCGGACTGACCTCGACGAAAACACGACGACCGCTGTCCAGCAGACCCCGCACCACCGGCTCGAACAACACCGGCTCCCGCAGGTTCCGCGCCCAGTAGCCGGCATCCAACACCGTCTCTTCCACCGGCCCGCCAGTCACCGTCGAGAAGAACGGGATATCCGGCGTCCGCGGAGACAGCTCCCCCAAGGCAACCAGCAGCTCGTCCGTGACATCGTCGACCTGCGCCGAATGCGACGCATAATCCACCGCGATCCGCCGAACCCGAACCTCCTGCG